>DASUQG010000054.1:0-6059 GCA_036280695.1 Thermoleophilaceae bacterium | reverse complement strand
CGATCGCCTCGCGCAGCGCCCGGTCGAGCGCGTGGACTGGGCCGTTGCCCTCGGCTGTGCGCACGTAGCGCTCGCCGTCGACCCAGATCTTGATCGTGGCCTCGGTCTCCACGCGGCCGTCCTCGCGCTTCTCCACGATCGCCCGCCAGGACTCGAGCCGGAACAGCGGCTCGTAGTCGCCGGTCTCCTTGCGGATCAGCAGGTCGAACGAGCCGTCGGCGGCCTCGAACTGGTAGCCCTGGTTCTCGAGCTCCTTCACGCGCTCGACCACGCGCGCGGCGGTCTCGCCGTCCACGTCTGCCCGCGCCTGAACCGTGCCCTTCCCCGACAGCTCGGACACGAGCACGCGCCTGTCCGCGCCCACCTGGGCCGGCTCGATGTGCTCGAAGGTGCGCGCGTCGCGGTTCACCCCGGCCACGTGCATGCCGCCCTTGTGCGCAAAGGCGTTCGCCCCCACGTAGGGCTGGTTCGGGTTCGGCGTGACGTTGCAGAGCTCATCCACCAGGTGCGCCGTCTCGGTCAGCCGCTGGAGGCGCTCGCGCCCGATCGACTCGTAGCCCAGCTTCAGCTCGAGCGCGGGCAGGATCGAGACGAGGTTCGCGTTGCCGCAGCGCTCGCCGTAGCCGTTCATGGTGCCCTGCACGAGACGCGCGCCCGCCTCCACCGCCACGAGCGTGTTCGCCACGCCGCAGCCGGCGTCGTCGTGCGTGTGGATGCCCACCTGCACGGAGTCGCCGAGTTCGGCGACCACGCGCGTGGTGGCGTCGCTCACCTGCGAAGGCAGCGAGGAGCCGTTCGTGTCGCAGAGCGTCACGTTCTCGGCGCCGGCCTCGGCGGCCGCGCGCAGGCAGCGAAGCGCGTACTCGGGATCGTCGCGGAAGGCGTCGAAGAAGTGCTCGGCGTCGTAGATCACGCGCTTGCCCTGCTCCGCGAGGAAGCCGACCGAGTCGGCGATCATGCGCAGGTTCTCCTCCTGGTCCACCTGCGTGACCTTCTCGAGGTGTAGGGACCAGGTCTTTCCCACCAGCGTGCATACGGGGGCGAAGCTGTCGGCGAGGATCCGCAGGCCGACATCCCCTTCCGCCGTTCCGTCACGGCGACGGGTCATCCCGAATGCCGCAATCTCAGCGGTTCGGAAGCTCTCCTTTGCCAGCAGTGCGAACAGTTCCTCCTCCTTGGGATTGGAGGACGGAAAGCCGGCTTCGATCAGGTGTACCCCGAGGTCGTCGAGCGCGTGTGCGACACGGATCTTCTCGTCGACGGAGAGAGACATTCCCTCTCCCTGCATGCCATCCCGAAGCGTTGTGTCATAAACGACGATCACGCTTGGGACGGCACAGGCACGAGGTCGAGCCAGTCCGCGTAGCGGGCGTCGCGGCCGCTCAGGGCGTCCTCGAACACGCCCTGGATCTCCCGCGTGACGGGGCCCGGAGGGCCGATCTCGATGTCGTCGATCTCGCGCATGGGCGTGAGCTCGGCGGCGGTGCCGGTGAGGAACACCTCGTCGGCGAGCGCGAGCTCGGCACGGGCGATGTCGCGCTCAACGACCTCGTAGCCGAGGTCGCGCGCGATCTGGATGCACGACTTGCGGTTGATGCCATCGAGGATCGAGGCGGCCTGCCCCGGCGTGTGGATCACGCCGTCCTTGATCACGAAGATGTTCTCGCCGGTGCCCTCGCAGACGTTGCCGCTGTCGTCGAGCAGAATCGCCTCCTCGTAGCCGGCCTTGACCGACTCGATCTTCGCCAGCACCGAGTTCAGGTACTGGCCCGAGGCCTTCGAGTGCGGGATCAGGGAGTCCGACGAGATGCGCCGGTATGAGGACACGCGCGCGCGGACGCCGTTGCGCTTGCCCTCCTCGCCGAGGTAGGCGCCCCACTCCCAGACGGCGACCATCGCCTCGACGGGGTTCTCGAGCGGGTTCAGGCCCATCGGCCCGTAGCCGCGGTAGACGAGCGGCCGGATGTAGCAGCTCTTGAACCCGTTGCGGACGATCAGCTCGTGCGTGACCTCGCGGAGCTGCTCCTTCGTGTAGGGCAGGTCCATGTAGTAGAGCTTGGCCGACTTCTCGAGGCGGGCCAGGTGGTCCTGGTTGCGGAAGATCGCGGTCCCCTGAGGCGTCTCGTACGCGCGGATGCCCTCGAACACGCCGGTTCCGTAGTGCATGGCGTGCGTGAGTACGTGCACCTTGGCGTCCTCCCAGGCGACGAACTCTCCGTTCAGCCAGATGAGGTCGGCGGTGTTCACGTACGGGTGCTCCTATAGGTGCGCGAGAACCGCCCGGGTGGCGGCCTCTGTCGATGCGTCCCCGCCCAGGTCCGGAGTCCGGAGGCCCTTCCCGAGCGCGAGGTCCACGGCGGATTCTACGGCAGAAGCGGCGTCTCCCCAATCGATGAAATCTCTCAGCATCATGGCAACCGAGAGGAACATCGCGAGCGGATTCGCGCTCCCCGTGCCGGCGATATCGGGCGCGGAGCCGTGCACGGGCTCGTACAGGCCCGGACCGTCGTCGCCGACGGAGGCGCTCGGAAGCATTCCGAGCGAGCCGGTGAGCATGGCCGCCTCGTCGCTGAGGATGTCGCCGAACATGTTCTCGGTGAGGATCACGTCGAACTCCGTCGGCCGCGACACAAGCTGCATCGCGGCGTTGTCGACGAGCATGTGATCGAGCGGCAGCGACTCGCCCTCCGCGAACCCCTCGACGGTCTTTCGCCAGAGGCGCGACGTCTCGAGGATGTTCGCCTTGTCGACGCTCGTGACCTTGCGCCGCGCCATCCGGAACCCGACCATCGCGATGCGCTCGATCTCGGCGACGCTGTAGACGCAGGTGTCGTGGGCGCGGTCGCCGTCGAGCCCGCGGTCGCCGAAGTAGATGCCCCCGGTGAGCTCCCGCACCACGATCAGGTCCGTGCCCTCGATGCGCTCGCGCTTGAGCGGGCTCGCGTCGAGCAGCGCGGAGCTCGGGCGGACGGGGCGGATGTTCGCGAACAGGCCGAGCCCCTTGCGCAGGCCGAGCAGGCCCTGCTCGGGCCGCGGCGCGTCGGGGTCCGTGCTGTCCCACTTGGGACCACCCACGGCGGCGAGCAGGACCGCGTCGGCGCTGCGGCAGGCCTCCAGGACCGCGTCCGTGAGGGGAGCGCCGTGCGCGTCGATCGAGGCGCCTCCGACCAGGTGCTCCTCGGTCTCGAAGTCGCCGACCGCCGCGAGCAGCTGCTTGGCCGCCTCCATGATCTCGGGGCCGATGCCGTCGCCGGGCAGCAGGATGATGCGCTCACTCACGGCGGCTGATCCTAGATGTCCGGGAGGCGTATCTAGCCCGGCACGGGGACCGTCCGCGGGCGGCCCAGGTGATAGCCCTGGCCGTAGGTCACCCCGAGGCGGCGCAGCTCGCAGAGCTGCAGCTCCGACTCGATGTGTTCGGCGAGCACCGCTGCTCCGCTCTCGCGGCCGAACTCGATCAGCGCCGAGGCGAGCGAGCGGCGGCGCGGATCGGCGTCGAGCGAGTGCGTGAGCGAGCCGTCGAGCTTGATCAGCTCCGCGTTCAGCTCCAGGATGTGGCGCAGGCTCGCGAAGCCGGCGCCGGCGTCGTCGATGGCGAGCCGCGCGCCGTGCTCGCGCATGCGGCCGACGGCAACGCGGAAGCGCGGGTAGTTCTCCACCGGGGCGTGCTCAGTCACCTCGAGGACCACGTGGTCCACGTGCGCGCAGTCGAGCAGCTCGAGCAGCTCCGGGCGCTCCGCCGTGACGGGCGAGACGTTCACCGCCAGGAACACGTCGCTGGGCAGCAGGTGCGAGCGCTCGCAGGCCAGACCCACCGCGAACATCTCGAGCTCCACTCCGAGCCCAACCTCGTGTGCCTCAGCGAACCACTCCGCCGGCCCAGGCCTGGAGAGCCCGTGGAAGCGGGACAGCGCCTCGTAGCCGACGACGGCGCGGGACCCCAGCTCGACGATCGGCTGGAGAGCGATGTCGAGCGCCTCGTGCTCCATCACCGATCGGATCCGAGCGCGCTTGCGGGCACGCTCCTCGCGAGCGAGGTTGGTCTCGCGCACCTGGTCGAGCAGTTCGTTGAGCAGCTCGTGGCCGTGCCCGCCCTGGGTCGAGCCGCCGCCAGCGCCGCGCAGCGCGGCGGCGAGATTCGTGGCCGGCGCATCACGCACCACGGAGCCGCTCGCGCCGGCTCGCAGCATCCCCGTGACCGTGTCGTCGTCCGACCCGGCCGAGCAGGCCACCACCCGCGTGCCCGGCGACGCGGACAGGATCTCGTCGAGCGCGGCCTCGGCCCCGCCCTGCAACCCCACGTCGACGAGCGCCACGTCCGGCCGCGTCAATGCCGCCAGCCCGCCCGCCTCGAGCGGGCTCGCCGCGACGCCGACGAGCTCGAATTCGCCCAGCGAGTCCAGCGCGGCGACCTTTCCGGCCGCCAGAACGTCCTGATTGTCCGCGATCAGTACGCGAACAGGCACCCCTGCCATGCGCACATCTCACCCGGGGGGAGATTAGAAGTCAATACCCAACCGAGCGAACTGGCCGCACAGCTGCGCAAGTGCGTAGGTTTTGGTCCCTAAGCGGGTGTTTTCGCGTCGATATTGAGCCGGACGTAGTCGAGCTCGGGACCGGAGCGCTCGCAGACCGCCTCGAGATAGGAGTCGTGGAGCTGCTCGGGGAGCCGCTGAAGGTGGGGGCCGAGACAGACCACGCGCACGAAGGCGGACGGGTCAGCCGGCGTGACGGGATACGGCTCCAGCCAGGTCTCCACGTTCGTGAAGCCCGCGCGCTCGAGGCGCGCGGCCGTGTCCTCCGCGCCGGCGAAGTGCCATGGGCCGTGCCAGTCGGCCAGGTACGGCGCGTATGGATCGAGAGATGCGACGGCGCGAGCCGCCTGGTGGAAGCGCTCCACGTTGCCCTCTCCCCCGCACTGCGCCACCAGCCGACCGCCCGGACGCAGCGCGGCATGAAGGCGCTGGAAGAGGGCGTCGTGGTCGCCGATCCAATGGAAGACCGCGTTCGAGAAGGCGGCGTCCACGGGCTCGTCGAGCACGAGCTCGGTCAGGCTCGCCTGGAAGACGGTCGCGCGCTCCGGGTCGAGCGCCTCGCGCGCGTGCTCCACCATCGAGGGCGCCGAGTCGACGGCCACGACGTGGCCGCGCGGCAGCTGCTCGAGCAGAAGCTGGGTCACGCGCCCGGACCCGCAGCCGGCGTCCAGCACCGTCTCGTCGCCGCGCAGCGGAAGCCGCTCCAGGACCTTCAGCGCCCACTCGACCTGCGGCGCCGAGACGCGGTCGTAGCCGCTGGCGTCCCAGTCCCGCGTCACGACAGGGCCGTGGTCACCGGCCCGCTGCGCTCGCGCTCCGCCTCGAAGCGGTCGATGGCGTCCTGCTGCTGGAGCGTCACGCCGATGTCGTCGAGCCCCTCGAGCAGCCGGCGCTTCACCTCGGGATCGATCTCGAACGACGCCCCTCCCCCGGTCCAGCTCACGCTCTGCTGGGCGAGGTTGATCGAGGCGTGCCCTGACTCCATGACGGCGTGCACCTCGTCCTCGGCGAGGACCACGGGCAGTAGCCCGATCTTGGTGCAGTTCGAGTAGAAGATGTCCGCGAAGCTCGGCGCGATCACCGCCTCGAAGCCGTAGTCCTCGAGCGCCCAGGGAGCGTGCTCGCGCGAGGAGCCGCAGCCGAAGTTGCGCCCGGTGGCGAGGATCGGGTTACGCGGCAGGTCCCAGCCGGGCTGCTTCGCCCAGTCGTAGAACAAGAACTCGCCGAACCCGGTGCGCTCCACTCGCTTCAGGAACTGCTTCGGGATGATCTGGTCGGTGTCGACGTCGCTTCGGTCGAGCACGGACACGTAACCCTCGATCAGGTTCACCGGTCTCATTCCCACTCCCTGATGTCGACGAAATGGCCCTCGATGGCCGCCGCGGCCGCCATCTTCGGGCTCACGAGGTGCGAGCGGGCGCCGCGCCCCTGGCGGCCCTCGAAGTTGCGGTTCGAGGTCGACGCCACGCGCTCGCCCGGCGCCGCGATGTCCGGGTTCATCCCGAGACACATCGAGCAGCCCGC
>DASUQG010000053.1:0-3691 GCA_036280695.1 Thermoleophilaceae bacterium | reverse complement strand
GATGTAGTCGAGGAACGCCTTGACCTCGGGGCGCTTCAGCGCCTTCGTGCTCGGATACATGAACAGCGGTCGCGAGAGCGGCTTGTACTCACCGCTCTGGATCGTCTCGGTGGTGGGCTCGACGCAGCCATCACCGCCATCGACCTTGACCAGACCCAGCCTGTCCTGGTTCTGCTCGTAGTAGGAGTGGCCGAAGTAGCCGAGCCCGCCGGGCTCGCCCTCCACTCCCTGCACGAGGACGTTGTCGTCCTCGGAGGGCTGGTAGTCCTCGCGCGAGACACCCTCCTCACCGTTGATCACGTCGGTGAAGAAGTCGAACGTGCCCGAGTCCGTGCCCGGCCCGAACAGGCTCAGCTGCGCCTCGGGCAGCTTGGGGTCGATCTCGCTGAGGCTCTTGACCTTGGAGCCCTGGTTCCAGAGCTCCTTGAGCTGGTCGGCGGTGAGGCAGTCCACGTTCAGCTCGGGGTTCGTGACCACGGCGATCCCGTCGTTCGCGACCTGGACCTCCTTGTAGTCGATCCCCGCCTTCTTGCAGACCGGGGCCTCCTCGTCCGGCTTGATCGGCCGCGAGGCGTCCGAGATGTCGGTCTCGCCGGCGCAGAACTTCTCGAAGCCGCCACCGGTGCCGGAGGTACCCACCGTGATCTTCACGCCCGGGTTCTCTCCCTGGAAGGCCTCCTGCGCCGCCTGCGCGAACGGCGCGACGGTGCTCGATCCATCTATCTTGATCGTGCCGGCGAGGTCGCCGCCGCCTCCACCGTTGCCGGCGTCGTCGTTGTCGTCGTTACCGCAGGCGGCGGCACCCATGGCCAGGGCACCGCACGCGGCGATGATGATGAGTGTCTTCATGCCCCGCACGCTCGCATCGGCTGGACCCCAGTCTGTTATCCAGCTGTGCCCGCCTTGTGAAAAGGGTGTGAAAGCCGGGCGCTACTCGGAGGAGAGGCGGTAGCCGAACCCGAAGTGCGTGTGGATGTACTCGCGATCGGGGATGGCCTCGCCGAGCTTCTGGCGCAGCCGTGCGATGTACACGTCGACCGAGCGATCCGTCCTGCGGTACTGGTCCTCCCAGACCACGCGGTAGAGCTCCTCGCGGCTCACGATGCGATCCCGCCGCTCGGCGAGCGCGGTCAGCAGGTCCAGCTCGCGCACGGTCAGCCTCAGCGGCCGTCCGCCTGCGTAGGCGACATACTCACTTGGGCGGATCTCGAGGTCCCCGACCACCATGCGGCCGACTGTGCCATCCATGTGCGCAAAGTCCGTTATCCCGGCGTTGCCGGGTTGTGAAAAGGCTGTGAACGGCGGCTCGGTCCCGGAGCGAGGGGCCTAGACTCCGGTGGCGATGGCGGATCTGCGTATCGCGATCCTCGACTCTGACTCGGGGTTCGTGCGAGTGCTGGTGAAGCGTGCGGGGGATCTGGGCTGGCAGTACCGCTGCCTCGAGGCTCCTCCGCCCGTGGACGAGTTCGTGGCCATGCGGGTGAACGCCCTGGTCGTGGATCTGGCGCTCCTCGGCCCCGGCGGTTGGGAGTTCCTCGAGCGCGTCTCGGCGGCGCTGCCCGGCATGGGGGTGATCGTCTGCACTGGGCCGACCAGCGTGTCCCAGCGCGTGCGCGGGCTGCGCGCCGGCGCGGACGACTGGGTCACGAAACCGTGTCACCCGGAGGAGGTGCTCGCGCGCGTGGAGGCCGTGGTGCGGCGCCGCAAGCGCGCGCCGGAGCGCGGGGACACCGGTCCGCTCGTGGCCGGCGAGCTCGAGATCCGCGCCGACCAGTTCCAGGCCTTCGTCGGCGGACGCAGCGTGGACCTCACCCGCAGGGAGTTCGAGCTGCTCGAGCTGCTCGCCCAGGCCCAGGGCAAGGTGCTCCAGCGGGAGGAGATCTACCAGGCAGTCTGGGGCTACGCGATGGCGCACGGCGACCGCTCCGTGGACGTCTTCGTGCGCAAGGTGCGCCAGAAGCTCGAGACCGCCTCGCCCGACTGGAGCTACATCCACACGCACTTCGGCGTGGGCTATCGCTTCCAGCCCGAGCGGCCGGGCGGCCCCGAGGAGGCCGCCGCCTTCGAGGCGAGCCTGGGACAGGACCAGCCCGCGCCGGCCGCGCTGAGCGGGCCGGAGGAGGAGCAACCGCTGGACCCTGAGCTCGGCGAAGGCCGCCCGCGCGCACTCGTGGCCGACTAGACATACTTCGCCGCCGCCATGTCGAGGAATCAGCGCATAGTGCTGATCGTCGCGGCCGCGCTGGTGGCGGTTTTGGCGTTCGTGATTGCCAGCCCGGGCAGCGACGACGAGGGCGCCAACAAGGCCTCGCAGACCACGCCCGCTGCCAAGACCCGGACCGAGGCCCCGGCTCCTCCGAAGCCCGACGTCGCGCGCATCGCGATCCGCGGCGGCGAGGCGGTGGGCGGACCCGGTGAGATCAAGGTCAAGAAGGGTGATGCGGTCGTGATCGTGGTGAGCGCGGACGCGGCCGACGACATCCACCTGCACGGCTACGACATCGAGAAGAAGGTGGCGCCGGGGAAGCCCGCGCGCTTCCGGTTCAAGGCGAACTTCGAGGGCGAGTTCGAGATCGAGAGCCACGTGGCCGAGGACGCCGGCCGCGAGCCGCTGGTCGGAACGCTGATAGTCGAACCCAGGTGAGGCGCCCGTGTTCCTGATCGGGCACGGGATCTCCGTACGCTCGGACCTGCCCATCCCGGAGTGGCTCTTCGGCTGGGCGGCCGCGATGGTGCTGGTGGTCTCCTTCGTGGCGCTCGCGGTCCTGTGGCCGGAGCCGCGCCTCCAGAAGCCCAGCTGGCGGCCGCTGCCCGGCGGGGTCGGGCGCGTGCTCGCCAGTCGGTCCGTCGAGATCGTCTGCGGCGTCATCGGCGTGTTCCTCTTCGGCCTCACGATCTACGCCGGCCTGCGCGGCACGCAGAGCGTCACGGCCAACTTCGCGCCGGTCTTCATCTACGTGATCTTCTGGCTCGCACTGGTGCCGCTGAGCGTCCTGTTCGGGGACGTGTTCCGCGCCTTCAACCCCTGGCGCGCGATCGGGCGGGCGGTGGCGTGGGTGGCGCGCACGCTCATGCGCGACGAGCTGCCGGCGCCGCTCGAGTACCCGCGGTGGCTCGGCCGTTGGCCGGCGGCCGCCGGGATCTTCTGCTTCGCGACGATGGAGCTCGTCGCCTCGAATGGTGATAAGCCCGAGAGCCTCGCGATCGCGGCGCTCGTCTACTCCGCGTTCACGTTCATCGGCATGGCGCTCTACGGCGTCGAGCGCTGGATCGACCGAGCCGAGGCCTTCTCCGTCTACTTCAACCTGTTCTCGCGGCTGTCGCCGGTCGAGACCCGCGACCGCGAGGTGGGCCTACGCAAGCCGCTCTCCGGCCTGCCGAAGCTGGAGCCGCTGCCGGGGACGGTGGCGCTGGTGGCCGTCATGATCGGCTCGGTCTCGTTCGACGGCTTCTCGGGCAAGCGGCCCTGGAACAGCATCTCCCCGGACATCGCGCAGTTCTTCCAGGACCGCGGGCTGTCGCCGGAGCACGCCCTCGAGCTCACCTTCCTGCTCGGGCTGATCGGCGGCGTGCTGTTCGTGGCCGGCTTCTACTGGCTGGGAGTGCTGGGAGCGAGGAGCGTGGGCGGGGGCTTCAGCGCCCGGCGCCTGGCCCAGGAGTTCGCCCACTCGCTCGTCCCGATCGCGCTCGC
>DASUQG010000052.1:0-3518 GCA_036280695.1 Thermoleophilaceae bacterium | reverse complement strand
CGCCCGGGGAGACGGTTTCACAGCCGGTCGCTCCGCGCAGCCTCTGATGCGACGGCTCGTCCTCGCCACCGGCATCGCCACCTTCGTCCTGGTCATCGTGGGCGGAGTGGTCCGGGTGTCCGACTCCGGGCTCGGCTGCGGTCCCGCCGGCTCGGGCTTCCACGGCTGGCCGTTCTGCAACGGCGACGTGGTGCCGGGCGTGGACCTCAACTCGATCGTCGAGTACACGCACCGCGTCGTGGCGATCGTCGTCGGCTTCATGATCCTGTCGATCTTCGTGCTGGCCTGGCGGCGTCAGCGCGAGCTCCTCGCGCCCGCCGCGGCGCTGCTCGTGCTCGTGATCGCTCAGGGCGCGCTCGGTGGCGCGACGGTGGAGGAGAACCTCGAGGAGGCATACGTCGCGGCGCACCTGGGCCTGGCGATGCTGCTGCTCGGCCTGCTGCTCTACCTATGGCGCGCCGTGAACGCAGCGCCGCAGGTGACCGGCGGTCGGGGCATGCGCGTGCTGTCGATCGCGGCGAGCGTCGCGGTGCTCTGCACGATCGTGGCGGGCGGCTACATGGCCGGCACGCAGAACTACGGTCGCGCGGACTACCAGCTCGGCCAGGGCGCCCACCACGCCTGCGGAAAGCAGTTCCCCACCTGCAACGGCGAGTTCATGCCGTTCGGCAAGGCCGAGCTCGTGGACATCCACCTCACGCACCGGGCGTTCATGTACCTGGCGTCGCTGCTCGTGATTTCGCTGGTGGTCGTCGCGATCCGGCGCGGCGTGCTCACCCGCCACGCGTGGGCGCTGGCGGGGCTGCTCGCGGTGCAGGTCCTCGTGGGTGCCCTGAACGTGTGGCTCGACGAGTACGAGCTGCTGATCCTGCTGCACCTCGCGCTCGGCACCCTCCTGTGGATCACGACGCTCGGCATGACGCTCCAGCTCGCGCCCGCGCGCGAGCGCGCGCCACGCCGCGCGGAGGCGGTGGCGGCCTGATGGAGGCAGTGGTCACACGCAGCGCCTGGCGCACGGCGGTCTCGGACTACTTCGAGATGACCAAGCCGAGGGTGCAGTCGCTGCTCCTCTTCACCACCGTCACGACGATGTACGTGGCCGGCGACCCGTCGCTCGGCCTGGTGGCCCTCACGTGCCTGGGCGGCGCGCTGTCGGCGGGCGGAGCCGGGGCGATCAACCACGTGATCGACCGCGACATCGACCGCGCGATGCACCGCACCGCGAACCGGCCCGTGGCGAGCGGC
The DNA here is from genome assembly GCA_036280695.1 of Thermoleophilaceae bacterium. GTDB lineage: Bacteria > Actinomycetota > Thermoleophilia > Solirubrobacterales > Thermoleophilaceae > JACVRW01. The sequence continues at coordinate 2,273 of DASUQG010000052.1, read as the reverse complement.
CGGGTGTCGCCGGGCGCCGGGCTTGCGTTCGGTGTGGTGCTCGGCGTCGCGGCGTTCGTGCTGCTCGCGACGACGGTGAACCTGCTCGCGGCGGCGCTGTCGCTGTCCGGGCTGCTCGGCTACGTCTTCGTCTACACGCTCTGGCTGAAGCGCTCGACGCCGCAGAACATCGTGATCGGCGGCGCCGCCGGCGCGGTCCCGCCGCTGGTGGCGTGGGCCGCGGTCACCGGCGGGCTCACGGGCACCCCGCTCTACCTGTTCGCGATCGTCTTCTTCTGGACCCCGCCGCACTTCTGGGCGCTCTCGCTCCTGATGAAGGACGAATACGCACGCGCCGGCGTGCCGATGCTGCCGGTGGTGCGCGGCGAGCGAGAGACCCGCCGCCAGATCCTGCTCTACACCGTGCTGCTCTACGCGGTCAGCCAGCTGCCGTTCTGCGCGGGCGCGTTCGGGGTGACCTACCTGGTCGCGTCGGTGCTCCTCGGCGCCGCCTTCATCTACGGCTCATGGCGCCTGATGCGCCACCCGGAGCGCCGCAACGCGCTGCGCCTGTACCTCTTCTCGCTGGGCTACCTGGCGGCGCTGTTCGCCGCGATGGTGGCCGACGTGCGCCTGTAGGCAGCGGCTTGCGCGACGGCTATGCCGAGCTGAGCGAGGTGCGGCTCCACTACGTCGAGGCCGGCGAGGGGCCGCTCGTCGTGCTGGTGCACGGCTTCCCGGAGTTTTGGTTCAGCTGGCGCTTCCAGGTCGCGGCGCTCGCGACGGCCGGCTTCCGTGTGGTGGCGCCCGACATGCGCGGCTACAACCTGTCGTCGCGCCCGTCGAAGGTGGCCGCGTACGACATCGACCGGCTGGCGGCCGACGTGCGGGACCTGATCCGCGAGCGCGGTGCCGAGCGGGCGCTGCTCGCCGGTCACGACTGGGGCGGGTCTGTCGCTTGGCTCACCGCGATGAACCACCCGGAGGCCGTGGAGCGCCTGGCCACGCTGAACGCGCCGCATCCGCGCCGGATTCTCCACGGCCTGCGCCGTCCCCGCCAGCTCGCACGGTCCTGGTACATGCTCTTCTTCCAGCTCCCATGGCTGCCCGAGCTCTCGGCGCGTGCCCGTGGCTGGTGGGCTTGGCGCCGTCTCTTCGCGAACGAGGCCAGGCCGGAGGCGTTCACGCCTGCGGACATGGAGCGCTACGTCGAGGCCTGGTCCCGGCCCGGCGCGCCGACCGCGATGATCAACTTCTACCGGGCGGCGCTCCGGCAGTCACCCCGCCGCGCCGAGGCGCGCATCCGCCGTGTGGACGCGCCGACGCTCGTGATCTGGGGTGAGCGCGACCGCCACCTGGGCGCCGAGCTCGCGGAGCCCGACCCCGCCGACGTCCCGAACCTCGAGCGCGTCGTCCGGCTACCCGAGGCGTCGCACTGGGTGCATCAGGACGAGCCCGAGCGGGTCTCTCAGCTGCTCGTCGACTTCTTCAGGTGATCGCGCCCGCCTACGTCTGAGACGAGCGCTGGCGCGTCAGCTCGCGGCCGAGCGGCAGGTGGCCGATCTCGAGCCCCTGGTCGGCCTGGATCACGTGCATCACCGCGTTGATCAGGGCGAGGTGCGTGAACGCCTGCGGGAAGTTGCCGAGGTGGCGCCCCGAGCGCGGGTCGATCTCCTCGCCGTAGAGGCCGAGCGGGCTGGCGTATGAGAGCAGCTTGTCGCAGAGGTCGCGCGCCCGGCGGACCTCGCCGATCTCGACCAGCGCCGACACGAGCCAGAACGAGCAGATCGCGAAGCTGCCCTCCTCGCCCTCGAGGCCGTCGTCGGTCTCGTCCGTGCGGTAGCGGAGCACCATTCCGTCCACGGTCAGCTCGTCCGCGATCGCGAGCACCGTCTTGACCACGCGCTCGTCGTCGGCCGGCAGGAAGCGCGTCAGAACGGTCAGCAGCACCGAGGCGTCCAGGGCGTCCGTCTCGTAGTGCTGCGTGAACACGCCGCGCTCGTCCACCCCGTTCTCCAGGATGTCGGCCTTGATCTCCTCCGCCGCCGACTGCCAGCGCGCGCCGTACTCGAGCTCGCCGCGTATCTCGGCGAGCCGCGCCCCGCGGTCCACCGCCACCCAGCAAAACAGCTTCGAGGAGGTGAAGTGCTTCGGCTCGCCGCGGATCTCCCAGATGCCGCGATCGGGCTCGCGCCACTTCTCGAGCGCGCGCTCCACCTGCTCCTTGACGATCGGCCAGATGCGGTCCGGGAGGTAGCTCCGCGACCTCGTGTGCAGGTAGATCGAGTCGAGCA
>DASUQG010000051.1:0-3885 GCA_036280695.1 Thermoleophilaceae bacterium | reverse complement strand
AGGCCACGCAGTGGGCGCTCGACGTCGGCCTGCGCAAGGTGCGCGGGGACGATGTGGCGGAGGAGCACGCGAAGGCAGACGAGCTCGTGCTGTCCAAGATCCGCGCCGGGCTCGGACTGGACCAGATTGAGTCCGTGAACGTGGGCGCCGCGCCCACCCCGCCTGAGGTGATCGAGTTCTTCCACGCGCTCGGCATCCCGCTCGCCGAGCTCTGGGGCATGTCCGAGACCGCGGGCTACGGCACCTGCAACCCGCCGGAGAGGATCAAGATCGGGACCGTGGGCCCGCCGGCGCCGGGCGCCGAGATCAAGCTCGCAGACGACGGCGAGGTGCTGATACGGGGCCCGTTCATCATGACGGGCTACCGCAACCAGCCCGAGAAGACCCGTGAGGCGATCGACGAGGACGGCTGGCTCCACACCGGCGACATCGGCGAGTTCGACGAGGACGGCTACCTCACGCTCGTGGACCGCAAGAAGGAGCTGATCATCAGCGCGGGCGGCAAGAACATGTCGCCGGCGAACATCGAGGCGAAGCTGAAGGCCTCGAGCCCCGTGATCGGCCAGGCGATCGCGATCGGCGACGGACGGCCCTACAACGTCGCGCTCGTGACCCTGGACCCGGACGTGGCGCCCACCTACGAGCAGCAGCACGGCCGCGACGCCATGCTCGCCGAGCTCGAACGCGGGATAGAGGCCGCAAACGAGCAGCTGGCCCGTGTGGAGCAGGTGAAGAAGTACAAGCTGCTGGACGAGGACTGGCAGCCGGGCGGCGACGAGCTGACACCCACGATGAAGCTGAAGCGCAAGCCGATCCACGAGAAGTACGCGAGCGAGATCGAGGAGCTGTACGGCTAGCGTGGCCTAGCTAGGCTTCGAGGCCGCAGATGGCCTCCAGGAAGCAGATCGACGTGGGCGGCGTGAAGATCGGCGGCGGCGCTCCCGTCGCGGTCCAGTCGATGACTAAGACGGAGACCGCGGACTTCGAAGCGACCATGAAGCAGATCCATGCGATCGCCGAGGCCGGCGGCGACCTGGTGCGCTGCGCGGTGCCCCGCGATGACGACGTGCGGGCGCTGGAGCGGATCGTGGCGGAGTCGCCGATCCCGGTGATCGCAGACATCCACTTCAACTACACGCTCGCCCTCAAGGCCATCGACGCGGGCGCCCACTGCATCCGCATCAACCCCGGCAACATCGGCGGCCACGACAAGGTCGGACTGGTGGTAGACAGGGCGCGTGCCGCTGGCGTGCCCATGCGGATCGGCGTGAACTCGGGCTCGCTGCCCAAGCACCTGCACGAGCTCGAGCGGGAGAACCCGGTCGAGGCGCTGGTGGCCGCCGCCCTGGAGCACGTCGAGCTGATGGACCGCCTCGACTTCGAGGACTTCAAGGTTTCGATCAAGTCGACGAACGTGCCCAACACGATCGCCTCGAACCGCCTGCTCTCGCAGAAGATCGAGAACCCGCTGCACCTCGGCATCACCGAGGCGGGCACGAAGTGGTCGGGCTCGCTGAAGTCGGCGGTGGGGCTCGGCACGCTGCTGGCCGACGGCATCGGAGACACCATCCGCATCTCGCTCTCCACCTTCCACGCGGAGGAGGAGGTGAAGGTCGCTTGGGAGATCCTCAAGGCCCTGAAGCTGCGCGAGCGTGGGCCCGTGCTGATCGCCTGCCCCACCTGCGGTCGGCTCCAGTTCGACATGGACACGGTCGTGGCCGAGATCGAGGAGCGCCTGCGCCAGTACGACGATCCGATCGAGGTGGCAGTGCTCGGCTGCGCGGTGAACGGCATCGGCGAGGCCTCGCATGCCGACTTCGGCATCACCGGCGCCAAGAACGAGGGGCTCATCTTCGCCCACGGCAAGCCGCTCCGGAAGGTGCCTCAGGAGCAGCTCGTGGACGCCCTGTTCGTGGAGATCGACAAGTCGATCGATAGGGGCTCGGTCCTGGTCGACGAGCGCGAGTCCGCTGAGGGCGCCGCCTGGCTCGAGCGGATCGAGGAGGAGAACGCCGACGAGCTGACGCCGGAGCGGATCGCCGCCATGGAGGCGGCCGCCGCGACCGAGGACGCCCTCGACAACGGTCAGGCGCTGCCGATGGCCGGTACTCCGAAGACCAAGCGGGTCCCGCTCGACGAGGACGCGTCGCCCACGGCGGGGCGCCGCTTTACGCGCGCGCCGGGCTAGGCGGCAGCGCGCTGGGGGGTCTTGCTCTCGGCCGAGCGGGCGGGCGGGAAGCAGAGGCTGCGGTGAACCGCTGTCGCGCGCTGCCCGTCGTAGCGCACGAGGTACTGGTCGTTCTCCTCGAGCGGCCGATGGCAGACCTGGCAGATGGGACGGGTGGTCGTGATCATGACCTAGAGAGATAGTTCCCCATGCACCGGACGTTCCCTTGCGATCACCCTGCAAAACGCCGCTACCACCATCGGGTCGAACTGTGTCCCCGCGCAGCGGCGTAGCTCCATGATTGCGTCTGCCTCGCTCACCGAAGTGCGGTAGGGCCGCTCGGTGGTCATGGCGTCGAAGGCATCGCACACGGCCACCACGCGGGCGCCGAGCGGGATCTCGCTGCCGCTCAGGCCGTCGGGATAGCCGCCGCCGTCCCAGCGCTCGTGGCTCGAGCGCACGAGGCGCGCCACGGGGCGTAGCGCCGGCGCGGCGAGCAGGATGCGCTCGCCGATCAGCGGATGGCGGCGCATGAAGCTCCACTCGACGGGATCGAGCGCCCCCGGCTTGTCCAGGATGGCATCGGGAACGGCGATCTTCCCGACGTCGTGGAGCTCCGCCGCGCGGGCCACCTCGTCGAGCCCCTCGGGGCCCATGTGCAGCTCGCGCCCGACCGCCAGCGCCAGCTGACCGATGTCCCGCAGCCGGAGGTGCAGGTCGGGGCGCCGCTCGGACAGCGTCCGCAGCAGGACGTCGCGCGACTGGCGGCCGGCCGACATCCGGCGCCCCCCCTTGCGCGCGTACATGCGCCGGTCGGCCAGCTGGAGCGCCTGCGTGGGCGTGCTGGCCTCCTCTGGGAACACCACCGATCCGAAGGAGCAGCTCACCTCGAAGCCCTCGCCGCGCTCGGTGAGCGCCGCCGAGCAGGCAGCAAGCGGCTCGTCGGTCCCGCCCGGGCCGGTGAGCACCAGCGCGCAGAACTCGTCGCCACCCAGGCGGTAGGCCTGCCCGCTCGGCCCGACGGCGTCCGCCAGGCGCGCCGCCAGCCGGACCAGGAGCCCGTCGCCGGCGGGGTGGCCGAAGGCGTCGTTGTACTCCTTGAAGCCGTCCAGGTCGAACAGCAGCAGCGCGCGGCGTGAGGCCGGGCTGGCGAGCTCGAGCTGGAGCTCCAGATCCGCCATCAGGCTGCGACGGTTCCTCAGCCCGGTGAGGGAGTCCGTGCGGGCCTCCGTGTGGGTGAGGTTGAGCGCGCGCTGGTTTTCGAGGAACGCCAGTGCCATGCGGGCCAGCCCGAGCAGCAGCGCCCAGGCCGCCAGGCTCACGGCCACGGCGTTCACTCTCTCGAAGTGGTCGTACACGAGCAGCTCCACCGCCACGATGCCGCAGCCCACGGGCACCGCCACGACCAGCCAGTCCTGGATGGTGAGCTTCCGGCGCGCCGGCTGCCAGGCCGCGGCGGCGACCAGCAGCGCGGAGGCCGGCCAGGCGAGGTCGAGCAGCGTCCCCTCCACGTACTGGTCGGTCGCGCTCTGAAAGGCGAACAGGCCGTCGGCCAGCGCGGTGAGCGCCAGGCCCCCGCCCAGCAGCAGCCACACCGGGTCGGGGCGCCACCCGTTCAGCCCGAACACCACAACCACCAGCCCGAGCAGCAGCAGGTCGCCAACCGGGTACGCGAGGTTCACGGCGACCTCCGCGGTGCCGCCGCTCGTGGCGTCGAC
>DASUQG010000050.1:0-7292 GCA_036280695.1 Thermoleophilaceae bacterium | reverse complement strand
GCAGCCGGACTCGCCTGCCGGCGTCTACGAGGTGATCAGGACCGGCCAGGCCGAGCTGTATCCCGAGATCCCCGACGAGCTGCTCCGCGAGGGAGCCCAGGACGAGGAGCACTACCGCATCCTGACCGAGTTCGGGATGCGCTCGGCGATCATCGTGCCGATGACCACGCGCGGGCGCACGATCGGGGCGCTCACGTTCGTGAGCGGCAACTCCGGGCGCCGCTTCGACGAGCAGGACGTCGAGCTCGCTCAGGAGCTGGCGCGCCGCTGCGCCACCGCGATCGACAACGCGCGGCTCTACACCGAGCGCTCGTACATCGCCCGCACGCTCCAGGAGAGCCTGCTGCCGATCGAGCTGCCGGACATCCCGGGCGTGGAGGCCGCCGCGCGCTTCCGGCCCACCGGCGAGGGCAACGAGGTGGGCGGCGACTTCTACGACATGTTCGAGACCGGCAACCGCGGCTGGGCGGTGGTGATGGGCGACGTCTGCGGCAAGGGCCCCGACGCCGCCGCGGTGACAGCCCTGGCCCGCTACACGCTGCGGGCCGCGGCCATGCGCGAACGCCTGCCCAGCCGCAGCCTCGCGGTCCTGAACGAGGCCCTGCTGCGGCAGCGCAGCGACCGCCGTTTCTGCACCGTCGCCTACGCCTACATCGAGCGGCTGGACGGCGGGGCGCGCGTCGGGCTGGCCTCCGGTGGGCACCCGCTCCCCCTCCTGCTGCGGGCGGACGGCAGTGTGGAGGCGGTCGGCGCGCCCGGCACGCTGCTGGGCGTGGTCCCGGACCCGGACCTGGAGGACCGGGCTGTCACGCTCGAGCCTGGCGATGCGCTCGTCTTCTACACCGACGGCGTCATCGAGAGTCGTGGCGATTCGCACATAGACGAGCGCCGGCTCGCCGAGCTGATCGCCACCTGCGCCGGCGCCGGGGCCGACGCCATCGCGGCCAAGGTCGAGGAGGCCGCTGTGCTCTCCCAGGGCGGGCGCCCGAGGGATGACATCGCCGTGCTGGTGCTGCGGATCGCGCAGTAGCCCCTCGTCCATTCGTTGGGATACCGCATGCGGGGGTTGGGCCACGGCGCCACCCGGGTACACGGGCAGAATGGCCACAAAAACGCGCAGGGGCGCTCCGCAGGACGGTCAGGATGGGCTCAGCATGGCTCTCGGGCGAACCCCCGAGGCGGCGGCGATGGCTCGCCGAGCGATCGGGGACCTGCGTGCGGACCTCGACCCACCGCTGATGGAGACGCTCCGGCTGCTCGTAACCGAGCTGGTCACGAACAGCGTGCGCCACACCGCCGCGGACTTCGTGACGCTGAAGGTGGCCGTCGGCAAGTCGGCGGTGCTCACGGAGGTGGCCGACGCCGGTCCCGGCCTCGACCCGGAGTGCGTGGAGCAGGCTGGAGCCGACGACACCGGCTGGGGGCTGTTCCTGGTCCAGCGGCTCTCGAACAAGTGGGGCGTGAAGCAGGACGGGCCCGCCAAGCGCGTCTGGTTCGAGCTCCGCCGCGCTTCTTAGAGGCTGAGCTGCTGACCCTCCGGCTCGGGCGGCGCCTGGCCCAGTAGCGAGCGGAAACGCTGCGCTGCCGTCGGCGCATCGTCGCCGCGGTTGTTGTTGAAGGCCACATGCACCTCCCCCGCGCGCTCGGCCATCTGCGTGGCCCTGTCCGCGATCTCCTCGAGCTCCTCGTCCGAGTACTGCCAGGCGAAGCGCTCCGCCACCGACTTGCCGGTGAGGTAGCCCTGCGTGTTGCGGCCGTGCGCGCGCAGGTAGGCCACGCTCGGGTTCGTGACGGCGTCGATCGGCGGCATGATCTGGAAGTTGTCGCCGGGCGGGGCGTCCACCCCCACGAACGACACGCCACGGTCCGCGAACCAGTCGAGGGTGCGCTCGCGGCGCTGCTCGTCGACCCAGTTGCGATTCCGAAGCTCCACCGCCAGGCCGTGCGGACCCAGGATCTCGACCAGCTGGTCGAGCTCCTCGAGTTCGTGCTTCCTCGGGGAGAAGGCCGGGGTGAGCTGGAGCAGGTAGGTGCCGAACCGGCCGGCCTCTCGCAGCGGGGCGGTCTCCTCGACGAGCCGCTCCGCGAGGGGGCGCTCCAGCTCGGGTGTCCCGTGGAGCTCGCGCAGGTCGGGCGGCAGCGACTCGACAGGCGCCGAGTGGCGCGACAGCGCGCGGTGGGCCTTCACGTCGAAGGTGAAGCCCGGCGGCGTGACCTCCACCCACGAGTGGGCCGTGTTGCGGTCCGGGATCGCGTAGAAGCTCGAGTTCAGCTCGACCATGTCGAAGTGCTGCGCGTACCAGGGCAGCCGCTCCTTAGCCGGCAGCTTCGGCGGGTACCACTCCTTGACGAAGCCCGGGTCCGCCCAGCTCGAGGTCCCGACTCTTACGCGTCCCGCCATGGCGGATAGTGTGGCGTGATGGAGCACCTGGAGGGCGCCTGGAAGCTGGAGGGGATCTCGCCCCGCGCGTACCAGCACCCGGCGGACCGCGCCGCGACCGCCGCCTTGCAGAACGTTCCCTACCTCGACCAGGTGGTGCGCAAGCTCGTGGCGCTCGGGTACGAGCGCGCGCTGCGCGCGGCGTCGCTCGGGTCGGCCGTGCGCCTCGGCCAGGACCAGCTGCCGGGCATCTGGGTTCTGCACCGTCAGGTGTTCAACAGCCTCGACATCGAGCGCGTGCCGGACCTCTACCTGACCCAGTTCCCGCTGGCGAACGCGTACACGATCGGCACGGACAAGCCGATCGTGCTGCTCAACTCCGAGCTGATCCGCATCCTCGACGACGACGGGCGCCGGGTGGTGCTGGCCCACGAGGCGGCCCACGTGCACTCGGACCACGTGCTCTACCGCACGGCCCTCCTGATCCTGCTCCAGATCGGCACGTCGGTGCGGCTCCCGCTGCTCGCCGGGCTGCCGCTGCTGGCGATCCAGTACGCGCTGCTGGAGTGGTCGCGCGCGGCCGAGCTGTCGTGCGACCGCGCGGCGGCGCTAATCACGCGCGACCCGACGGCGGTCTGCCGGGCGTTGATGACGATCGCCGCGGGAGAGGCGGCCGATGACCTGAACCTGGACGCGTTCATCGCCCAGGGGATGGACTACAGCGAAAGCGGCGGCGGGCTCGACCGGCTGACCAAGCTGTTCCAGGACCTGCGACTGACCCACCCGATGCCGGTGCGCCGCGTGCGCCTGATGCTCGACTGGGTGCACGAGGGGGAATACGACGCGATCGTGCGCGGGGAGTACCTGCGCGTGGGCCAGGAGGGCTCGGTGCGCGAGGAGGCGGATGCGGCGAGCGCCTTCTACGGGGAGCGGATCTCGGGCGCGTTCCAGCAGGCCGGCACGTCGATCTCCGAGGCCGGCCAGCAGCTCGGCGACTGGTTGAAGCGCAACCGCTCCGAGTAGCTCAGCCGCGCCTGCCGAAGCTGTGCGCCCTCGGCACCACCGCGCTGAGCTCGCCGGCGTCGCTCGACCACACGCGCCGCGGCTCGATGTGCTTCACCTGCGCGTTGGGGAGGTCCGGCCGGTCGAGACGCTCGATCCGGTCCACGATCACGTTCGCGGTGCCCTCGCGGCGCTCGAGCCGGCCCGAGGCCAGCACCAGCGGCTCGGAGCGCACCGCCAGCCGGAAGCGGTCGTGGACCGGCGGGGAGATGATCAGGTTGATCGTCCCGAGCTCGTCCTCGAGCAGCATGAACGTCACGCCCTTCGCGGTGGCCGGGCGCTGGCGCGCGATCACGAGGCCCGCCACGCGCACGCGCCGGCCGTTCGGGTGCGTCTCGAGGTCGGTGCTCGTGCTGAGGTCCGCGGGCAGCCCGGGCCGCATCAGCTCGAGCGGGTGCTCGCGCAGCGTGACGCCCGTGGAGCCGTAGTCGGCCAGCATGCGCTCCCAGGCGCTCAGCGCGCGCAGGTCGGGCCCTTCCTGCGGCTCCAGCGGAAGGGCGAGCTGGGTGCCCTCGGGCACCTGCGTGCCCGGCACCGCCACGCCCAGCATCCAGAGCGCGCGGCGGCGCCTGCCCTGCTCGTGTCCCTCCACGAGCGCGTCGCAGGCGCCGGCCCAGGCGAGTCGGCCGAGCGTCTCGGCGGAGGCCCCGGAGCGGCCGGCGAGGTCGCCGAGCGAGCGCCAGCCGGGGCCACGCTCGGCCACCATCGCCCGCACCTCGGCCTCCTTCACACCGGTCACGTAGCCGAGGCCGATCCGCACGGCGCTGTCCTCGACGCGGCATTCCGCCCCGCTCCTGACCACGCACGGCGGCAGCACCTCCACCCCGTGCCGCTGGGCCTCGTGCACCAGCGCGTCCGGCGGGTAGAAGCCCATCGGCTGCTCGTTCAGGAGCGCGCACAGGAACTCCGGGTGGTAGTGCACCCGCAGCCAGGTGGACTGGTAGGCGAGCAGCCCGAAGGCCGCCGAGTGCGCCTTGGGGAAGCCGAAGCCGGAGAAGCCGACGATCTGGGTCCACACCGTCGAGGCGGTCTCGCGCGTGGCGCCGCGCTCGGCCGCCCCGGCCAGGAACTTCTCCTCGTAGGCGCGGATCGCCGCCTCCGAGCGGCGCCGGCTCATCGCGCGCCGCAGGCCCTCCGCCTCGCCCGCGCTGAAGCCGGCGAAGACCATCGCCACCTCGAGCACCTGGTCCTGGAAGACGATCGTGCCGAGCGTGTCGCGCAGCACCGGCTCGAGCGACGGGTGCTCGTAGGGCACCTCGAAGCTCGGGTCGGCGCGCAGCGCCTTGCGGTGCTCGATGTAGGGGTGGACCGCCCCGCCGATGATCGGCCCGGGCCGCACGAGCGCCACCTGCACGGTCAGGTCGTCGAGCGTCTCCGGCCGGGTCCGCTTCAGCATCTGCATCTGCGCGCGCGACTCGATCTGGAACACGCCGGTGGTCTCCGCCTCCTGGATGCGCGAGTAGACCTCCCTGTCGTCGTAGGGAATCCGCGAGAGGTCGATCTTCTCTCCCCGCACGCGCGCGATCTCGTCGATGCAGCGCTCGACCGCGGACAGCATCCCGAGCCCGAGCAGGTCGATCTTCAGGAAGCCGGCGTCGCCGCAGGAGTCCTTGTCCCACTGCACCATCTGGCGCCCCTCCATGGAGGCGGGCTGGACCGGGCAGAGGTCGATCAGCGGCTGGGTCGCGATCACCATCCCGCCCGGGTGCTGCGACTGGTGGCGCGGCAGCCCCCAGGCGTCGTGGGCGAGCTTGACGAGCGCATCCCAGCGCGGCGAGCCGCCGCGCGGCACGTCGCCCTCGATGTCGTTGTGGTCCTTCCAGGGGTCCACCTGGCGCGCCAGCCGCTCGATCTCACCCGGCGGCAGCCCGAGCGCCTTGGCGAAGTCGCGCACCGCCGAGCGCACCTGGAAGGTCGAGAAGGCCGCGACGAGCGCGCAGCGGTCGCGGCCATAGCGGTCGTGCACGCGCGGGATCAGCACGTCGCGGATGTCGCGCGGGAAGTCGAGGTCGATGTCCGGCAGCGCCGTCAGCTCCTCGTTCAGGAAACGGCCGAGGAGCAGCTCGTTGGCGATCGGGTCCACGTGCGAGAGCCCGGTGAGGTAGCAGACGACGGACGACACGCTCGAGCCGCGCCCGCGGCCGGGCGGCAGCAGGCGGCGCGCCGACTCCGGCCCGCGCACCTCAGCGGCCACCTCGCGCGCGAGCTCGAGCATGTCGCGGTGGAGCAGGAAGAAGCCGGACAGCCCCAGGTGGCGGATCACGCGCAGCTCCTCGTCCAGGCGGGCCGCGGCCTCGCTGCTGCGTCCGTAGCGCTCCTCGAAGCGGTCGCGGCAGAGGGCGGCGAGCTTCGCATCCGCCTCGGGATCCTCCGAGCCGGGGTAGCGGTAGCCGAGATCCTCGGTGAGGTCGAAGCGGAGGCGCTCGGCGAGGCGCCCGCTCTCCTCAACTGCGTCCCGGTGCTCGCGGAAGCGCTCCGCCATCCGCTCGGGCGGGGCGAGCACGTGCGAGGAGTTCCCGCGCCGGCTGGGCTCGGTCTCGTCGAGCGTCTTGCCGAGCCGCACCGCCACCATCGCGTCCTGGAGCGCGATCCGGTCGCGCTCGTGCACGTGGACGTTCCCGGTGGCGACGGCGGGCACCCCGAGCCGCTCGGCCAGCTCTGAGAGCAGCCTGTTGCGGCGCCGGTCGTGGCGCCAGAAGGGGCGCTGGAGCTCGATCCGGAGGTGCTCCGGGCCGAAGATCCGCAGCAGCCGGCGCGCCGCAGCCGCCGCCTCGGCGTGGCGGCCCGCCTCCACATGCGAGGCCACCGCGCCGTCGCGCGCGCATCCCGAGAGGCACACGAGCCCGGCGGCGAGCGGCTCGACGTCGTCGAGCGAGATGTGCGGCTCCCCATCGATCGGGTCCTGGCGGCGGCCCGCCTCGGTCCAGCCCTCGCGCGCCCAGCGACGGGTGTGCCAGTGCGAGGCGGTGAGTAGGCGGCACAGGTTCGTGTAGCCCTCGCGCGTCTCGCACAGGAGCGTGAGATGGGTGCCGTCGTCGAGCGTGACCTCCGCGCCCGTGATCGGCCGCACCCCCAGCGGCTTCAGCGCGTGCGCCATCTCCATGGCGCCGTGGAGCCCGTCGTGGTCGGTCAGCGCGAGAGCGCCGTGGCCCTGCTCAGCCGCGGTCCCCGCCAGCTCGGCCGGATGAGACGCCCCGTCAAGGAACGAGTAGGCCGAGTGGCAGTGGAGCTCGACGTATGACACGAACACATGTTCGCATAGTCGAGCGGCCGGGTCGAGCGGCGCTAGGCGACGATTTCGCGGCGGCGGCGCTTTGCCTCGTAGAGGACCGCGTCGGCCCGGGCCACGAGCCTGTCCGCGCTCTCCCCCGGCTCGTAGACAGCCAGGCCGAAGCTCGCCTCGATCGTCGCGATCGGCGGGCGCGCGGCGCGTGAGACCGCGTGCTGAAGGCGCATGGCCACGCGCTCCGCGTCGAGCAGGGACGCGCCCGCCAGCACCACGGCGAACTCGTCCCCGCCGAGGCGGTAGGCGTCGTCGCGGCGGAGCCCGGTGCGCAGGGCGTCCGCCAGCAGCCGCAGGGCGAGGTCGCCGGCCTCGTGGCCGAGCGAGTCGTTCACCTTCTTCAGATTGTCCATGTCGCAGAGGATCAGAGCGAACGATGCGTCCGCCTGCGCGGCCTCGCGCGCCAGCCGCGCGCGGAAGGCGCGCCGGTTCAACACGCCGGTAAGCGCGTCGTGGGTGGCCTCGTGGCGGAGCTTCAGCGCCTGGTCGGCGGACTGGAGCGCGGCCACGGCCTGGTTGGCGAACAGGCGCAGCGCCTGGAGGCGTGCCTGGGTCGGCAGCAGCCGG
>DASUQG010000049.1:0-5170 GCA_036280695.1 Thermoleophilaceae bacterium | reverse complement strand
GGTCGATTCCCCCGAGGATCGGGTCGAGCATCGCGATGCAGGCGATCAGGTCCGCGATCAGGCCGCCCTCGCCCATCTTCTTTAGCGCCTGCAGGTTCACGAAGCTCGGGTCGCGCATGTGGACGCGCGCCGGCTTGGACGACCCGTCCGAGACGACGAAGCACCCGAGCTCGCCCCGGGGCGACTCGATCGCGACGTACGCCTCGCCGGCCGGGACGCGGAACCCCTCGGTCACGAGCTTGAAGTGGTGGATCAGCGCCTCCATCGAGGTGGCGAGCTCGTGGCGCGGCGGCAGCGCGACCTTGCGGTTGGTCGTGATGTAAGGGCCCTCGGGCAGGCCGTCGAGCGCCTGTTCGATGATCTTCAGTGACTCGAGCATCTCCTCCACGCGCACGCGGAAGCGGTCGTAGTTGTCGCCCACCGTTCCGACCGGCACCTTGAAGTCGAAGTTCTCGTAGCCCGAGTACGGCGTGGCCTTGCGCAGGTCCCACGGGTGGCCGGTGGCGCGCAGCAGCGGACCTGTGACCCCCAGCGCGAGCAGGTCCTCGGCCGGCACGATCCCGGTGCCCTTCGTGCGCTGGAGCCAGATCTCGTTGCGGTCGAGCAGGCTGAGGTACTGCGGGATGCGCGTGCGCATCGTCTTGATGAACGCGCGCGTCATCTCCTCGAAGCCGGGCGGGATGTCCTCGACCACGCCGCCCACCTGGAAGTAGCGCGTGTGGAAGCGCTGGCCGCCGGACATCTCGAACAGGTCGAGCGCCAGGTCGCGGTCGCGGCAGCCCCACCAGAGCATCGTGATCGCGCCGATGTCGAGCGCGCCGGTGGCGATCCAGAACAGGTGCGAGGCCACCCGGTTCAGCTCCAGGTGGATCACCCGGAGCCACTGAGCGCGCTCCGGCACCTCCTCGTCGAGCAGCCGCTCGACCGCCATGCAGAACGCCATCGCGTTGAAGTAGTACGAGAGGTAGTCCATCCGCTCGACGAACGGGATGACCTTCCAGTACTGCTGGTCCTCGCAGCTCTTCTCGATCCCGGTGTGGACGTAGCCGATGATCGGCTTCACGTCGCGCACGATCTCGCCCTCGAGCGTGGTCAGCAGGCGCAGCACGCCGTGCGTTGCCGGGTGGTGCGGGCCGATGTTGATGGTGAGCAGCTCGTCGTGCTCCTCGCCCATCGGCTCCATCGTCACCGAGCGCTCGCGCTCGCGGTACGGGACGCTGAGCGGCTCGGTCATGCTGCCCGGCTGCTCAGTCATACCAGCGCGGGAGCTTCGGCTCGTTGAAGGTGTAGATCACCGGCTCGCCGCCCATCGGGAAGTCGCGCCGCTGCGGGTAGCCCTCGTAGTCCTCCGGCATCAGGATGCGGCGCATGTCGGGGTGGCCGTCGAAGACCACGCCGAACATGTCGAACACCTCGCGCTCCTGGAAGTCGGCGGTGGGGTGGAGGTCCACCACGCTCGGAACGCGCGGCTCGTCCGTGCCCACGCGCGTGCGCACGTTCAGCCGGTCGGCGCGCTCCATCGAGAGCAGCTCGTAGTGGACGCCGAGGCGCGGCTCCTCGGGTAGGTAGTCCACCCCGTGCACGCTCATGAGCCGTTCCCACGGCTCGTCCTCGCCGTCGCGGAGGTACGCGATCACGTCGCGGACGCTTGACGGGGCCACGTCGAGCGTGGCGTGCCGGCGGTAGTAGAGGGTGCCGGTGACCGCCTCGTCGCCGACCTTCTCGCGCACGCGCTGGGCGATCAGCTCCAGGCCCGTGGCGTCAGGCAACTTCTTCCGTCCCCTCCGCTCGGTAGCGCTCCCGCCAGCCCATCGCCGGGTCGCCCATGATCTGGTCCTGGAGCTTCATGATCCCGTAGATCAGCGCCTCGGGGCGAGGCGGGCAGCCGGGCACGTATACGTCCACGGGCAGGAACTTGTCGGCGCCCTGGACGACGGCGTAGTTGTTGAACATCCCGGCGCTCGACGAGCACGCGCCCATCGCGATCACCCACTTCGGCTCGAGCATCTGCTCGTAGAGCCGGCGGATGATCGGCGCCATCTTGATCGAGACGCGCCCGGACAGGATCAATAGGTCGGCCTGGCGCGGCGAGAAGCGGATCACCTCGGCGCCGAAGCGCGAAAGGTCGTTGCGCGGCGAGCCGACCACGGTGATCATCTCGATCGCGCAGCAGGCGAGCCCGAAGCCGAGCGGGAAGAGCGCGTTCTTGCGGGCCCAGTTCTGGGCTTCCTCGAACTTCGTGAACAGCAGGCGCTGCTCGACCTCGCGCTCCAGATCCTCGCCCTCGAGCTCCCCGCGCAGGAGCTGCTGGGCCTTCATCTGCCGCACCCTCAGGTCGCCGTCGACCTTGGTGCGCGTTACTTCCACTCCAGGGCTCCCCTCCGCCAGACGAACACGAGCGCGACAAGCAGCAGCACGACGAAGACGATCGTCTCCACGAGGGCGAATACCCCGAACGCGTCGAGCTTCAAGGCGACCGGATAGAGGAAGACCACCTCGATGTCGAACAGGATGAACAGCATCGCGATCAGGTAGAAGCTGATCCCGAAGCGGAACGACTTCTTCACGTCGGAGGGAAGGCCGCTCTCGTAGGGCTGGCTCTTCACCGGGTTCGGGCGCTTCGGCCCGAGGAAGTTGTTCGCGACAGTGAAGGCGGTACCGATGCCGATCCCAAGCAGCAGGAAGACAAGCGCGGGTAGGTAGCTCTTCAGCACGCCAACTGGGAGGTATAACGCAAGCTTGTGCGAGGTAGCTACATAGTGCGGAAGGACACTCTCTGAGCGACGTTCACATGGTGGTCGGGATCGCCGTGCTGGTGACGAACCTGATCGCCGCGGGGTGGGGTGTGATCGGCTGGCTGCGCAAGGACGCGCGGGCGTCGATCGTGTTCTGGCCGCTGCTCCGCGTGGCGCAGGCCACGGTGGTGATCCAGGCCTTGATCGGCTTCCTGCTGGTGGCCCGCGGCGCCTCGGCTCCCGACGGCCTGCACATCGCGTACGGCGTCGCGCCGCTCGTCATCTCGCTGGTGAGCGAGGGCATGCGCGTGGGCATCGCGCAACGTGAGCTCGAGGGCGTGGAGGACGTGGACGCGCTGGAGCGCTCCGAGCAGGTGGCGCTCGCGAAGCGGGTCGCGCTCGGCGAGATGGGCGTGATGACGGTCGGGGCGCTGCTGATCCTGACGCTGGCGCTGCGGGCGTTCCAGACGGGCGGTTAGGCCCGCCAGCCCCGACGCTTGCTCACTTTTGCATGACATACATGCAAAACGTGGAGAGAGTCATCGCGTAAAGCGCCGAAGGAGCCGCACGGCCCCGGGCGACAGCGCCGCCTCACCCTTCGATGCAAGAGCGAACTGCCTCGCCGCCTCGCGCCCTCGGCCCGCCCGACGCGCTGCCACCCCCGCGTGCAGCCGGAACATCGGATCGAGCGACTCTGTCCTGAGCGCGCGCCGCGCCCAGGCGAGCCCCTCGCGCGGACGGCCAGCACGCGTCAGCGCCCAGCCGAGCGCGTCGGCCGACCGAATGCTCGGCTTCGCTCGCCAGACGCGGCGGCCGAGCCGCACCGCCCGGCCCCTCTCTCCGTGGTTCGCCTCGAATAGGACGGACTCGGCGTCTGGCAGCCCGCCGCCCGCGCGATCGCGCGCGAACTGTGCTGCCGCCGCCCTGAGGTGGCGGCGTGCGGCGCGGTCATGCCCGGCTCCCAGCTCGAGCTCCGCGAGGAACGCGAGCGCTCGCGCAGGCGGCCGGTTCGGCGCCAGGCGGCGCAGGCGCGCGGCGGACCCACGAAGGTCGCCGCGCGCCGCGTCCACACGCGCGAGCCCTTCCAGCGCGTCGGAGAAGTCCGGAACCGTCCGGAGCGAAGCCATGTATGCGTCCCGCGCTGCGGCAACGCGGCCACGCGTGAGCTCGAGGTTGCCGGTCAGCGCCTGCACGTAGGCGAGGCTCTCCGGCGCGCCGCCCGCCGAGGCGGCGAAGCGCATGGCGCGCACCGCGCCATCCGGATCGCCGGTGAGCTCGCGGTAGTAAGACACGCGCGCGTACGCGGGAAGGCCGGGCTTGAGGTCCACGAGCCGCTGGATCGAAAGGGCGGCATCCGCGTACTGGCCGAGCTCGATCTGAGCGTCGGCGATGACGGTGTAGGGACGCGCGAGCTTGGGGGCCACCCGCCTCGCCGCCAGGCCGAGCCGCAGCTGCTCGCGGAAGTCGTGACGCAGGCCCGCGAGTGTTCCGGCGCCCACGAGCGCCGCCACGTTGCCAGGATCGCGGCGCAGGGCACCGCTCAGCACGCGGTCGGCGTGCGCGTAGAGGGAGGGGTCGCCCGTCGCGCGCGCACGAGTGACGTATGCCTCTCCGAGCAGCGCGCGGGCATCCGCGCTGCCGGGCGCCGCGCGCACCGCCGCACGCGCATCGCGGAGCGGATCCCCCGACGGGCGGCCGAGGTCGGCGCCCGCCGACAGCGCCGGCGGCGCGGTGGCGCTCCCGTGGAGCGCCACCATCGCCACCAGCACCGCGCCGAAGACGGCGAGCGGTGCAAGGACCTTCATCAGCCGCCCGCCGGAGTCGGCGAGTGACCGGGCTCGGTCCGCGTCGAAGGCGCGGAGTCGAAGCCGCTCGTCGGTCCGGCCAGGTACGGGAACGCGGACAGGAACGGCTTGTCGTTGCCGTCCACGCCGTCGCCCAGCGGGACCTTGTTGTCCTTCAGGAAGCCGGCGACCACCTGAAGCTCGATGTCCACGACATCGTCGCTCAGGCGGCGGCCGTTCGGGAACCCGGCCGTGTCTCCACCGATCACCCCGAAGCGATCCTCCATTTCGGCCGGCGCCACGCCGAGGTTGAGCTTGATCGTGTCGACGGCGGGCGGTCCGCTGGCTCCCTTGTGCTGATTGAGCCCGGGGATGCCCTGGAGCAGCGCCTGCACGATGTCCGTGCGGTCGTTCTCCGGCGCGCCGATGTCGAACAGCGCGTTCAGAACCGCCGCCAGCTCCGGCTTCACGACGTACTTGCCGTACAGCGCGGCGTCTCGGTTCGGGGTCGTGCGGTTGAACTGGTCCTTCTTCCCGAGCGGGATCACGACCTCGTTCACCAGCGGGTTGCCGAGCCTGGAGACCTGCACCCAGCGGCCGCGGCGCGCACTCGTGCCGGACACCTGGAGCCGCCGCCGCTCGGTCGTCGAC
>DASUQG010000048.1:0-6568 GCA_036280695.1 Thermoleophilaceae bacterium | reverse complement strand
GAGGACCAGGTCCTGCGGCTGCTGGAGCCCGCCGGCGCGGTCTCACGCGCGCACCAGGATCCGGACCCCGTCCGCCGCGTGGCCCGCCGGATCCTCCAGCGCCTCGACGGCATGGGCAAGTGGGGCGGCTACCACACCGCGTTCGACCACGTGGCCCGCGGCTTCGCCGGCCACGACCGCGCGCTGGCCTACGAGGTGGGCGAGGCGCTGCTCGAGGCCGGCCTGCTCGAGCAGAAGCCGAGCGTGGGCCAGCGCCACGTCTACCTGAGCCCGAAGCGAAGCGGCGACATCCGCCGCCTGATCGACGACGGCGAGCTGCCGGCCGGCCTCAGGCTGCCGGACGAGGCGTCCTAGGCCTCGCGCACGACCAGACCGCCGTCCGCGCCGACGCTCAGCGCTCGGCGGCCCTCCACGAGCTCGCGCAGCTCGTCGCCCACCAGCTCGCGGCGCCAGCCCTGGGTCACTCGCACGTTGTCGCTGTCGGTGCCGTGGCGCACCGAGTGGACGAGCGTGGCGAGCTCGGCCTGGGTGGCGATCAACTCGACCGCGACGCCCGCCTCCATCGAGCGGTGGCGCACCAGTGCCTGGGCAAGCGATACCAGCGGGGCGTCAGCCGGGTCGCGCGGGGACGCCTCGGGCGGGGGCGTCGGGGGCGTCCGCTCACGGCCGCGGGCGATGGCGGCCAGCAGGTCGCCCGCGCGGCGGTGGAGCGTCTGCGGGGGCAGGCCGCGGATCTGCTCGAGGCCGTTCTTGTCGCGCGGCGTGCGGCGCGCCAGCTCCACGAGCGCCTGGTCCGGCAGAACGGATCCCGGCGGACGGTCGGCGGCGCGCGCCTCCCGCTCCCGCCACTCCACCAGCTCGCGGGCGACCGCCCGCGCGGCGTCGCTCAGGCGGCTTAGGCGCGGGAGCCGGTCGTACGAGCGCTCGGCATCGCGCTCGTCGTTCACGTCCTCGAGCGCGCGTGACTCCTCGCGCGCCCATTCGAGCCGGCCGCGCTCGGCGAGGCGGCGCTCCAGCTCGTCGCCGAGCGCGAGCAGCAGCCGGGCGTCGTCGCCCGCGTACTCGAGCTGCTGCGCCGTCAGCGGCCGGCGGTCCCACTTGGTGAAGCCCTCGCTGCCCTTCAGCTTCACCTTCAGCACCTTGCGCACCAGCGACTCGTAGCCCTCCTGGTTCCCGAACCCGAGGAAGCCCGCCGCCACCTGCGTGTCGAAGACGTTGGTCACGTCCGTGTCCCAGCTCCGGCGCAGGATGCCCACGTCCTGGCGGCCGGCGTGCATCAGCACCTCGACGTCGGGGTCCGCGAGCACGCGGGCAAGGGGGGAGAAGTCGAGCTCGCCCTCGAGCGGGTCGAGCACCTCGGTGCGCACGCCGCCCTCGGCATCCGGATCCGGCACGGCCACCTGCACCAGACACAGCAGCGCCTGGTAGCGGCGCTCTGAGACGAACTCCGTGTCGATTGCAATCCGCGCACCCGCGGAGGCGCGTTCGGCCAGCTCTGTGATCACGGAGGGCTGACCCTAGCGCGCGGCCGCCATACTCAGGCGGGTGCTGCTCTCGGCCTTCTTCGCAGGCATGGCCGCCGCCGCGGCGGCCAGCACTCCGGCGGCTCCTGCTCAGTCCGCGGGCTGGGAGACGATCGGCCGCTCGGCACACGACCGGCCGATCCGCGCGCTGCGCGTCGGCAGTCCTCGCGCGCGCGTGAAGGTGCTCGTGGTGGGACAGGTACACGGCAACGAGCCGGCGGGCCGGGCGGTGATCGCTCGCCTGCGCGGCGCCCGCCCGCCGCGCGGCACGGCGATCTGGCTCGTGGACGACGCCAACCCGGACGGGTCCGCAGCCGGCAGTCGTCACAACGCGAACGGCGTGGACCTGAACCGGAACTTCCCCTACCGCTGGCAGCCCCAGGACGGGGTGTACGAGTCGGGTTCGGGGCCCGCCTCCGAGCCGGAGACCCAGGTGATGCAGCGCTTCGTCGAGCGCGAGAGGCCGCGCGTGACACTCTGGTACCACCAGGCGCTGCGCATGGTCGTGAAGAGCACGGGCGACCCAGTGATCGAGCGCCTCTACTCCGCCAGCAGCGGCCTGCCGCGCAGGAGCCTGCCGCGCTACCACGGCACCGCGGTCTCCTGGCAGAACCACAGCTTCCCCGGCGACAGCGCGTTCGTGGTCGAGCTGCCCGGCGGCGCGCTGCCGCAGGCCGGGGTGCGCCGCCACGCGAAGGCGGTGCTCGCACTGGCTCGCGCGATCGCACCCCCGCGCGAGCTCTCCAAGCCGATCCCGTTCGGGGACGAGCGCAAGGCGGACATGGCCGACTACGCGCAGCGCCACTACGGCATCCACGAGTTCCGGCTGCGCGACCCGCGCGTGATCGTGGAGCACTACACCGTGACCAGCAGCTTCCAGCCGGTGTTCGACTACTTCTCGCGCAACCAGCCAGACCCCGAGCTGCACGAGCTCCCGGGCGTGTGCTCGCACTTCGTGATCGACCGCGACGGGACCATCTACCGGCTCGTGCCGACCTCGATCATGTGCCGGCACACCGTCGGGCTGAACTGGACGGCGATCGGCATCGAGCACGTGGGCCAGAGCGACGCGCAGGTGATGGGAAACCGCCGTCAGCTCGCCGCGTCGCTTCGCCTGACGCGCGCGTTACAGGGTCGCTATGGCATCCGCACGCGCGACGTGATCGGCCACAACGAGAACCGCTCGAGCCCGTACCACCGCGAGCGCGTGGCGCGCCTGCGCACCCAGACGCACGCCGACTTCCCGCGCGCGGTCATGGACGGCTACAGGCGCCGGCTCGGGCGGCTGCCAGCACCGGCGAGCATGCGCCCGTGAGAAACTGAGCAGGTGGAACGGCGACAGGTGGCGGTGCTCGTTCTCGCCGCATTGGGCGGGGTCTTCGCCGTCGCCAACCTGGACGAGGTGAAGGTCAACTGGATCCTCGGCACCTGGAGGACGCCGCTGATCGTGGTGATCGCCCTGTCGATGGTCGTGGGCGGGGGGCTCGGGTACCTCGTCTCGCGCCGCCGCGGCTGATCAGGCGAGTGACAGGCCGGCCCCAACGGCAAAGCCGAGGGTCGTGACGAGCCCCGTGGTGCGCCCGGCGTGCTCGGTCGCGTCCGGGATCATCGTGTCCACGAGCATCACGAGGAGGGCGCCCGCCGCGAAGCCGTTGAGCCCGCCCTGGAAGTCGTCCGAGGCGATGTCCATCAGTGCGAAGCCCAACGGGGTCGCGAGCGCGCACGCCACCGCCACCGCAGTCCAGAGCCGCAGCACCTGCCGGCGGGATCGCCCAGCCGCCTCCAGCTCGGTCGCGCCACCGACCCCCTCGGGCAAGTTCGACACGTAGATCGCGGCGAGGAGGCCGATGCTCACCTTCTCGCCGCCGGCCAGACCGATGCCGAGCACCATCTGCTCCGGGATGCCGTCGAGGAAGGCTCCGAGCGCGAGCGCGGGTCCGCCGCCCATCGCCGCCACACGGCCGGAGGCCACGAAGTAAGTGAGCGCACCGACGCCGAGCCCGATCGCGACGGGTAGCCCTCCGGCGATCTTCACCCCATCCTCGGCCAGCTCGAAGCTGACCGCGCTGATCAAGGCTCCTGCGCCGAAGCCCAGCACCAGCCCGATCGCCTTCCGTGGCCACGGCCGCGCCAGCCCGATCAGCGCGCCCAGCACGAGCGACGACGCGGCCAGCGCTCCCCAGCCAAGCGCGGCCGCCACGAGCTAGCCCCGGCGGGCGCGGTGCGCCAGGTAGCGCGCCCAGATCACGGCCATGTCGGCGAGCGCGCTCCAGAGGTGGCCGAGCGGACCAGTGACGATCCAGGCCTGGAGCTTTTCGGCGGCAGGTCGACGCACGCGCGGCAAGCTAGCGCCGCTACAGTCAGCCGTCCAATGCCGGAAGCCGTGAAGACGAAGACCACGGAGCTCCCCGACTCGCGCGTGCGCGTGGAGGTGGAGGTCCCGACGGAGGCGCTCGAGCGCGAGCTGAAGACCGCCGCGTCCCAGCTGGGACGCGAGATGCGCGTGCCCGGCTTCCGCAGCGGCAAGGTGCCGCCGGAGGTGGTCCTGCGGCAGGTGGGGCGCGAGGCCGTGCTCGACGAGGCGGTGCGTCGGGGCCTGCCGGGCTGGTACGAGGAGGCGCTCGCGGACGCCGGCATCCAGACCGTCGGCGACCCGCAGGTCGACCTCAGCGACCTGCCCGAGAAGGGGGCGCCGCTCGCCTTCACGATCGAGGTCGGCGTGGTACCGCCGGCGCAGCTCGGTGAGTACAAGGGCGTCGAGGTCGGTCGCCGCGACCCCAAGGTCGACGACGGGGAGGTCCAGGCCGAGCTGGAGCGCCTGCGCGAGTCGCTCGCGTCGCTCGAGACGGTCGAGCGCGCGGCCGGCGAGGGCGACTTCGTCGTCATGGACTACGTCGGTCAGGTGGACGGCACGCCGTTCGAGGGCGGCGAGGGCCGCGGCCAGGTAGTGGAGCTCGGCTCCGGCCGGCTGATCCCGGGCTTCGAGGAGCAGCTGGCGGGCGCGTCCGCGGGCGAGGAGCGGACCGTCGAGCTGACCTTCCCAGACGACTACCCGGCGGAGCACCTAGCCGGCAAGGACGCCTCGTTCGCCGTGGAGGTGAAGGAGGTCAAGGAGAAGCGCCTGCCGGACCTCGACGACGACTTCGCGGTGGAGGCCGGAGGCTACGACTCGCTGGACGAGCTGCGCGCCGAGATCGAGTCGCGCATCGGCCAGGCCGAGGAGCGGGCCATAGAGGCTGAGTTCCGCGAGGCCGCCGTCGACGCCGTCGTCGACCAGGCCCAGATCGAGGTGCCGCACGAGCTGGTGCACTCGAAGGCCCACGAGATGTGGCACCGCACCGCGCGCCGCCTCTCCGCGCAGGGCATTAACCCCGAGCAGTACCTGCAGATGGCCGGCAAGACGGAGGAGGAGCTCGTCGTCGAGTCCGAGTCCGACGCCGAGACGGCGCTGAAGCGCGAAGCCGTGCTGGCGGCGATCGTCGATGCCGAGGGCATCGAGGTCTCGGACGAGGAGATCGAGCAGGCGCTGCGGTCCTCCGCGCCGCCCGACGCGAGCGACAAGCAGCTCAAGCGGGCACTCAAGCGCGCGCGCTCGCAGGGAGCCGACGAGGCGTTCCGCGAGGACATCGCGATGCGCAAGGCGGTGGACCTCGTGGTCGAGAACGCGAAGCCGATCTCGGCGGAGCAGGCGACGGACGCCGCCGAGCGCGCGGCGGCGCGCGAGAAGATCTGGACCCCCGAGAGCGCGAGCTGACAAGCTCGCTAGAGTCTCGGCCCTTATGAGTCCACTCGTTCCCATGGTGGTCGAGCAGACGTCTCGCGGCGAGCGCGCCTTCGATATCTACTCGCGCCTGCTCAACGAGCGGATCGTCTTCCTCGGCACGCCGGTCACCGACGACATCGCCAACCTGATCGTGGCCCAGCTCCTCCACCTCGAGTCGGAGGACCCGGACAAGGACATCTCGCTCTACATCAACTCGCCCGGCGGGTCGGTGTACGCGGGGCTCGCGATCTACGACACGATGCAGTTCATCAAGCCCGACGTGCAGACGATCTGCGTCGGGATCGCGATGTCGATGGGAGCGCTCCTGCTTGCTGGCGGAGCGGAGGGCAAGCGCATGTCGCTGCCGAACTCGAAGATCCTGATCCACCAGGTGAGCTCGGCTTTCCAGGGCCAGGCCACGGACATCGAGATCCACGCGAAGGAGATCATCGATGTGCGGCGCCGCCTGGACGAGATCCTCGCGAAGCACACGAAGCAGGATCTCGAGAAGGTCGCGAAGGACACCGAGCGCGACTACTTCATGAGCGCCGATGAGGCCCAGGCATACAACCTCATCGACCGCGTGATCGACAAGCACTAGGCCTGGACGCCGGCTGGGCGCGAACTAAAGCGTCCAGGAAGGGACTTTGCCCCTCGCCGCGTATCTTGAGGTGCGCTACCCTCGCCGACGAGGGAGAAGAACGTGGCTCGGCCAACGGACTCGAACGAACAACTCCTCTGCAGCTTCTGCGGCAAGTCGCAACGACAGGTCAAGAAGCTGATCGCCGGCCCCGGCGTATACATCTGCGACGAGTGCATCGATCTCTGCAACGAGATCATCGACGAGGAGCTGACGGGCGCTCCCACCTTCGACCTCGAGAATCTCCCGAAGCCGAAGGAGATCTACTCGGTCCTCCAGGAGTACGTGGTGGGGCAGGAGCCGGCGAAGCGCACGCTGTCGGTGGCCGTCTACAACCACTACAAGCGCGTGCAGATGATGCAGTCCGAGGGCGAGCAGGAGCTCGAGCTCCAGAAGTCCAACATCCTGCTGCTCGGCCCGACCGGCTGCGGGAAGACGCTGCTCGCGCAGACGCTCGCGAAGATCCTGAACGTGCCGTTCGCGATCGCCGACGCCACGGCTCTGACCGAGGCCGGCTACGTGGGCGAGGACGTGGAGAACATCCTCCTCAAGCTGATCCAGGCCGCCGACTTCGACGTGAAGAAGGCCGAGACCGGGATCATCTACATCGACGAGGTCGACAAGATCGCGCGCAAGGCGGAC
>DASUQG010000047.1:0-4524 GCA_036280695.1 Thermoleophilaceae bacterium | reverse complement strand
GTGGGCGTCGTGCCGAAGTCCACCTGGCGCACGAGCAGCTCCGGGTCGAACACGAGCACGATCCCGACGACCACGAGGACCACCTGGGTCAGGAAGTCGGCGACGGCGAAGCCGATGTTCACGCCGGCCGACTCCTTCACGCCCACGATGTTGAGCGTGCCGAGCAGGGCCACCACGATGATGCCCGCGACGATGTCCGTCGGCGACTCGCCCAGCGGGTCCCAGAAGACGCCGAGGTAGTGCGGCACGAAGAACGCCGAGATGGCGATCGTGATGATGTAGGTGAGCATCTGGGCCCACGCCGCGAAAAAGGACCAGAACTCGTTGAAGGCGCGGCGGGCGAAGCTCGACGAGCCGCCGGCCTCGGGGAACATCGTGGTGGCCTCGGCGTAGGTGGCGGCCGTGGCGGCGAAGATCAGGCCGGCGATAACGAACACCACCGGCGTCATGCCGGCCGCGTAGATCGCCACGAGGCCGAGGGCGTAGTAGATCGAGCTGCCGACGTTGCCGTAGGCGGTCGAGAACAACGCCCCGGTGCCGAGCACGCGCTCGAGGCCGCGGTTCTTGGGCCTGTACTCAGCCATCAACTGTCGAACGCTAGTGGTCCGGGAGGCTGTTCAGAGCGCGATTTGGGCGCAGCCAGTCCAGCACGTCGCGGGCGTGCGTGTCCGGCGGGAAGACGGGATAGAACACCTGCTCGATCCTGCCATCGTCGATCACCATCGTCAGGCGCTTGAGCAGCGTCCAGCCGCTGGTCTCGAAGGTCGGGAGACCCAGCGCCGTGGTCAGCTCGAGCCGCTCGTCGCTCAGGACCGGGAAGGGCAGGTGGAGGCGCTCGGCCATCTCGCGCTGGTAGTCGCTCGACTGGGTGCTCAGGGCCAGCACGCGAGCGCCGAGCTCCTGGAACTGCTGGTGCGCGTCGCGGAAGCCGCAGGCCTCGGGCGTGCAGCCGCGGGCTCCGGGGATCGCGTTCCAGCCCGGCGGCAGCTCCTCGTCGGGACGGCCGGTGCGGGGGTAGCAGAAGAGCACCGTCCTGCCCTCGAGCTCGTCGAGCCGGATGGCCTCTCCCGTGGTTGCCTTCAATGCGATCGCCGGAACGACAGCATTGATGAGGTGGTCGGCCGCGCCGTCGTCCTCGGGGACCGGGAGGTCTTCCGGCAGGGTCTGAATGTCATCAGCGCGTGCCACCGCGGTCAGCCTACGCGCCCGCGAGGCGCAGGCGCCGCAGCGTGCGCTCGGCGTGGACGGCCACGTCGTCCCAGGTCAGGCGCATCACCCGCCGCCCTGCGAGCTCGAGGTCCGCGTCGCTCGTGGCGTCGCGCTCGCGGTCGCGGCGAGTGCGGTGAAACTCGAAGCCATCGAGCTGGACCGCGAGCTGTCGGTCGGGCCAGAACGCGTCGACCTCGTGGGTGGCCTGCTCTCCCTCAACTGCCGCATTGAAGGAGGGGGTCTGTATGTCGGGTGCGGTTTCGAGTAGCGCCTTGAAACGCCGCTCCAGGACGCTTTTCTGGGTGCTCGGTTCGTATGCCGCGATTGCCCGCCGGAGCGCTCGGGCCCCGCGCCGACCGTTGGCGCGGTCCAGAACCTCCACGACCGCAGTGAGGTCGAAGATCCGGCTGCGCTCGGCGCGGTCGATTGCGGTTGCAAGGTCGGGCTCGTTTACGACCGCACTGAGGTCGAGCAGCGTGCGGGCGACACTGGTCACCGGAATGCCGTCGAGCACGGTGGAGTCCTGCGGAGCGAGCATCCGCGTGCTGTGAACTCGGATGCCCGGAACCCCTGCGGTCCCGCGGGTGGCCGTCACTTCGAGCCATCGGCTATTCGGCCGAAGCCCCCAGAGACCCGCGGCGGCTCGGTGGCTCAGTACCGCGCCCGAGCCGCACGCCATCACCGCCGCGAGATACTGGCCCGGCACCGAGAGCGGATCGAGCCCGACCGCGTAGACCCTGCCGTCATGCAGAGGATGCAGGCTTCCCGCGGCTACGCGTCGGCGTATTGCGGAGCGGTCAAGGCCCAGGACCCCAAGCTGTGTGCGTGCAACGACACCGTGCTGGCGGCCGGCAAGGCGCGCGATCAACTGCCCGCGCGCAGGTGGCCGAAAATCGTTGCGGATTTCGCTACGCATTTCTGCCACCTGGCCAGGGTGGCGCTCCCAGCGTTACCGGTGGGTGACCCGTGTAACGGGTGCGTTACGGCCGGGGCGCGCGGGCCGTAAGGCTCGCCGCGCGCCCCGGCCGAGGCGGTCCTCCTGATGTGGCCTTTCGCTAGACCAGGAACGGGATGATCAGCAGGGCCACGATGTTCGCGACCTTGATCATCGGGTTGATCGCCGGGCCGGCGGTGTCCTTGTAGGGGTCGCCGACCGTGTCGCCGGTGACCGAGGCCGCGTGGGCCTCCGAGCCCTTTCCGCCGTACTCGCCGTCCTCGATCAGCTTCTTGGCGTTGTCCCAGGCGCCGCCGCCGGCCGTCATCGAGATGGCCGCGAAGAAGCCCACCACGATCACGCCGATCAGGAGGCCGCCGAGTGCCTGGGTGGAGAGCAGGCCGACCACCGTGGTGACCACGATCGGGATCAGCGCCGGGACGATCATCTCCTTCTGCGCCGAGGCGGTGACGATCGCGACGGCGCGGGCGTAGTCCGGCTTCTCGGTGCGGTCCATGATGCCCGGCTTCTCCTTGAACTGCCGGCGCACCTCCTCGACCACGCCACCGCCGGCGCGGCCCACGGCCTCGATCGCCAGCGCGGCGAACAGGTAGACCATCATGCCGCCGACGATCAGCCCCACGAGCACCTCGGGTTGCGAGATGTCGAACGAAACGACCGTGGAGCCCTCCTTGGTCGCCTCCTCCCGTAGCTCCTCGACGAAGGCCGCGAACAGCACCAGAGCGGCCAAGACCGCCGACCCGATCGCGTACCCCTTCGTCACTGCCTTGGTTGTGTTACCCACGGCATCCAGGGGATCGGTCACGTTGCGCACGTCCTCGGGAAGGTTCGCCATCTCCGCAATGCCGCCCGCGTTGTCGGTGATCGGACCGAAGGCGTCGAGGGCCACGATCAGCCCGGTCAGCGACAGCTGCGCCATCACCGCCACGCCGATGCCGTAGATGCCGGCCAGCTCGTTGGCGAGCAGGATGCCGCCCACCAGCAGGAGCGCCGGGGCCGCGGTGGACTGGAAGCCCTGCGCGAGGCCCTGGATGATGTTGGTCGCGTGGCCCGTCTGCGATGCGCGAGCGGTGGTGCGCACCGGCCGGAAGCGCGTGGAGGTGTAGTAGTCCGTGATCACGAACAGCCCGGCGGTCACGCCGACGCCCACGAGCGTGCAGAGCCAGAGCTTGATCGCGGTCGGCGGGTCGGCGCCGGCACGGAGGAGGTCGGAGACGCCCTCCTTGTAGCTGAGGTCGTCCATCATCACCAGCGTGATCGGCAGGAAGGCGAGCGCGGCCAGCACGGCCGAGGCGATCAGGCCCTGGTAGAGCGCACGCTCCACGTTGCCGGCCCGGCTGCGCACCGCATAGGTGCCGATGATCGACGCGATCAGCGACACGCCGCCGATCACCAGCGGATAGGTGGCCACGGTGCCGATCTCCTGGAAGGTCAGGACGCCGAGCAGCATCACGGCCACAGCGGTCACGGCATAGGTCTCGAAGAGGTCGGCCGCCATGCCGGCGCAGTCGCCGACGTTGTCGCCCACGTTGTCGGCGATCACCGCCGGGTTGCGCGGGTCATCCTCGGGGATGCCGGCCTCGATCTTGCCGACGAGGTCGGCACCCACGTCGGCGGCCTTGGTGAAGATGCCGCCGCCCAGACGGGCGAAGACGGAGATCAGCGAGCCGCCGAACCCGAGCCCGATGAGAGCGTCGATGGCGTCGCGCTCATCGGTGCCGGTGGCGATCAGGATTCCGTAGTAGCCAGCCACGCCGAGGAGCGCCAGGCCGGCCACCAGCATGCCGGTGACCGCGCCCCCCTTGAATGCCACCTCCAGCGCCTTCGAAACGCCGCTGCGCGCCGATTCAGCCACCCGCGCGTTCGCGCGCACCGAGACATTCATCCCGATGAACCCGGCCGCGCCCGAGAAGGTGCCGCCGATCAGGAATCCGACCGCCACGAGGATGCCGTTGGCGTCCTGGGCCTCGAGCCCGATCGCCAGCACGATCGCCAGCACCACCGCGACGCCGGCGATGATCGTGTACTGGCGCCGCAGGTACGCCTTGGCGCCCTCCTGCACGGCCGTGGAGATGTCCTGCATCTCCTGGTTGCCGGGCGAGAGCGCAAGCAGCCAGCGCGAGGTCACGATGCCGTAGATCAGGGCGCAGCCCGCACAGGCGAGCGCTATTACCACGCCCCAGTCAGTCAGGAATTCCAAGGGGTATGTCCTCCGTCTTGATTCAGAAGAGTCAGCGCGCGACGCCCCGCTAGTGGTGGACGATTGCGCTGTCCAGCGCCGTCGCGCAGATGTCGTCCGGCTGCGGGCCGATTTTCGGCACCGCCCGGAACAGGAGCGCGCGCAGTCTATCGAGGTTCTC
>DASUQG010000046.1:0-10415 GCA_036280695.1 Thermoleophilaceae bacterium | reverse complement strand
GGCCAGCAGCGCGAAGCGGTCGGCCAGCGGGTCGAGGAAGGTGGTCTTCACGATCGCCAGCAGCAGCACCGCCAGCAGGCCGCCGAGGAAGCCCACGATCATGCCCTCGATCACGAACGGCCAGCGGATGAACCAGTTCGTTGCGCCCACGAGCTTCATCACCTCGACCTCGCGCCGCCGCGCGAAGATCGACAGCCGGATCGTGTTCGCGATCAGCGCTATCGAGGCGAGCACGAGCAGCACGGCGAGGCCTGCCGTGAGGGCCTTCACGAGCCCGGTGGCGGAGAGGATCTTGTCGGTGTCCTCCTCGCGGTCGCGCACCTCGTCGATCGCGGCGAGCTGAGGCTCGCCGCCCGCGGTCAGGCGCGCGACGATCTCGTCGAGCCGGTCCGGGTCGTCGGGGTGCACACGGAAAGAGGCGGGCAGCGGATTCGAGCCGAGCAGCTCGGCGCCCTCCTCGAAGGCCTTCGGGTTCTTCTCCTGCGCGCGCTCGAGCGCCTCACCCTTCGAGATGAACTCGACCGACTTCACGTTGCTCGTGCTCTCGATCGCGTTACGCAGCTCGGCCTGCTCGAGCTGCGTGGCGGAGTCCTTCACGTACACGTCGACCACCACGCGGCTGCGCACTTCGTTCGCCGTGCCGGTGGTGGCCTGCACCACGGGGATGAAGACCCCGAGCACCACCGCTGTGAGCAGCACGGTGAGCAGCGCCGCCAGCGCAGGCGCCGAGCTGCGCCTGAGCCCGCGCAGTGCCTCCCTGACGAAGAAGCCCCAGCGCATGGCTAGTGGGGGTGGCCCTCTGGGCCAACGCCCAGCTCTCCGCGCAGCCGCACGGCGAACTCGGTGGTGGACTCGTCCGGGCGGTAGAGGCCCGACAGCTCGTCTCGCACGATGCGGCCCTCGCGCAGCTCGATCACGCGGCGGCGCATCTTGTCGACCATCTCCTTGTCATGGGTGGCCACGACGACGGTCGTGCCGGTGCGGTTGATGCGGTAGATCAGCTGCATGATCCCGATCGAGGTCTCGGGATCGAGGTTGCCGGTGGGCTCGTCGGCCAGCAGCAGCGGCGGGTGGTTCACGAACGCCCGCGCCACCGAGACGCGCTGCTGCTCGCCACCGGAGAGCTCGTTCGGGAAGTTGTGGAGCTTGGTCGAGAGGCCGACCAGGCGCAGGATGTCCGGCACCTTGCGGCGGATCTCCTTGCGCGACTCGCCGATCACCTGGAGGGAGTACGCGACGTTGTCGTAGACCGTCCGGTTCGGCAGCAGCTTGTAGTCCTGGAAGACGACGCCGATGTTGCGGCGCAGGTACGGAACCCGCGAGCGCGGCACCTCGGCGAGGTCCCGGCCGGCGATCGCGATCTCGCCCCGGCTCGGCTCGAGCTCCTTCATCATCAGGCGGATGCAGGTGGACTTGCCGCAGCCGGTGGGTCCCACGAGGAACACGAACTCGCCGCGCCCGATGCGCATCGACGCGGCCTGGACGGCCACGGAGCCGCCGTCGTAGACCTTCGTCACGTCCTTGAACTCGACGACGGGCACATCCACTTGCGGCTGCCGACGCGGCGCAGCGCGCTCTGTCCTGGCGGTTGCCATGGACCCTGATTACTAGCGGACCCAGGGTCGGATCCGCGATGCCTGCAACGCTACTTGCGCACGCGCCAGCGGGTGTAGAGCTCGCCGTCCGCCTCGGCCACGGACTCCAGGTCGAGCTCGACCGGCTCCACCAGCTCGCGGCCCGCGACGATCGTGAGCGCCGCCGCGCCGCCCACGAGCTTGGGGTTCATCGTCAGGAAGAGCTCGTCCACGAGCCGCGCGGCGAACAGGAACGAGTTCAACGTCGGGCCGCCCTCGCAGAGCACCGAGCGCACCCCGCGCTCGTACAGGTCGGCCATCAGGCGAGGTAGGTCGTCACCAACCCGCGCGTACTCGATGCGCCCGCGCGCGTCGTCCAGCGAGTGCTCCGCGGCCGTGGCGATCAGCACCGCCTGGTCGGGCTCGTTCAGAAGCGGCAGGTCCGCGGGCAGATCGAGCCGTCCGCTCACCACCACCGCGAGCGCCTCCGGAGCCCGTCCCTCCGCCACGCGCTTCTCGCGCAGCTCCTCGGACTTGGTCATGCGGCCGTAGCGCTCGATCCGCACGGTCCCCGCCCCCACCATCACGGCGTCCGCCTGCGTGCGGAGGTGGTGGAAGAGGCGGCGGTCCACGTCTGTCGACAGCCCCTTGGTGCGCCAGTCGAGCGTGGCCTTGCCGTCGAGGCTCGAGACCATGTTGATGCCGAGGTAGGGCCGGTCGGGCGGCGCCAGCTCGTGCAGGCGCATTCCCGACGCGAGCTCCTCGGGCGACGTGGGCCTCTGCTCCGGGTAGATCAGTTGCACGCGCGCAGCCTAGGTCAGTTGACCCGCAGCACGCAGTAGCCCGGGAACTCGAAGCCCTTCGACGGGCGGAAGCCGCGCCCGGCCCGGAAGATTCCCCCGTCGGAGGGCTGCTCGGCGATGAAGGCGTTCTCGACGCCGTCGCGCTCGCGCCGCTGGTCGACGCGGATGCGGCGCGAGACGATCTGGAGCAGGCCGGCGTCCGCGCGCCGGCCGCGCGCGTCCGTGCGGAAGCGGGACGGGCCGTCGTTGCGGAGATACCAGCGCGGGTGGAGCACCGTCCGACGGTCGCCCTTGCAGCGCGAGTCCCAGCCGGCGGGGTCGCCCGGACCACAGGCGGCCGGCTTGTTGAAGACGATGCGCTCGGGATCGGCGGGGTCGAACTGCGTGATCGGGTTGTGGATGCCGAAGGCCGGCCGCGCGCGGAAGACACCGCCGACGTCGAGCGCCGTGGCCCACTCCTCGTACGCGGACCGGCAGCCCGGTGTGGGCAGCAGCCGCCACGACTCGCGGCTCTCGACCCCCGGGCAGTTGGCGACCGCCTCGCCGAAGTCCGCCATCTGACGCGTTCGCGCCAACATTCGCCGCCCGCGCTCGCGGAACAGCCACGTCTCGAGCGAGTGGAAGCGCACGCTGCCGCGCCGCGGGGAGGCGGATCCCTGGTGCAGGACCACCATCCAGGCGAAGCCCTTGCGGTCCTCGTTGGCGAGGAAGACCTTGAAGCCGGCGTGTGCCTCGGGGCTGTTCGCGAAGTCGCTGACGTAGCCGAAGGCGGGCATGCCAGTCCGGCCGAAATACCTGAATGCATGCGGGTTTGAGCCGTGCTCGTGGCCGAAGGCGCAGTGATAGCGCGCGTCGCGCGGGGGGTGCCAGGTGGCCCAGCTGCGGCCGCCGCGCTCCACCGTGTATCGGTCGTGGACCCAGGCCGCGCAGATCGGTGTCCCGTCCGGAGCGGGTGGCTGGGAGTGGTCGATCGGGTCGGCGGCGCGCGCCGCGGGGGCCGCCAAGAGCAGGGCTAACATGACGATCGGCAGGAATCGCACGGGAGCGCCGACACGCTAGCGAGCGTGATGTTGCGCTCGCCGAGGTGTTCCATGTTCACGCCGATCACAGGACCATGACCCCGAGAGCGCTCTTCCACCCAGCTCGCCTGGCCCGCAGGCCCGTGCTCTCCACGCAGTCGGACGAGCGCTTGGTGGACCTCGTACGCGCGGGCTCCGAGCCGGCCTTCGAGACGATCGTGGAGCGCTACCGCCGCGCGCTGATGCGCTACGTATCGCGTCTGCTGCCGCCCGAGCGCGCCGAGGACGTGGTGCAGCAGGCGTTCGTCAAGGCCTACGAGGCGATGCACCGCGACGCCGCCGAGCTCAACCTGCGGCCGTGGCTCTACCGCATCGCGCACAACACGGCGCTGAACGCTCTGCGCGACCGCTCGCTGCGCCACGGCGAGTTGGACGAGCGCATCGACAGCGTCGAGCGGCCGGATCAAGCGCTCGAGCGCACGGAGGGCCTGCGTGACCTGCTCGTCGCGGTCCAGGCCCTGCCGGAGCGCCAGCGCGACGCCATCCTGCTGCGCGAGCTCGAGGGCCGCAGCTACGAGGAGATCGCGCTGGCCCTGGGCGTGACGGGCGGGGCCGTGCGTCAGCTGCTGAACCGGGCACGCAACTCGCTGCGCTCTGCGGCCGCGGCCGTCACGCCGATGCCGCTGCTCACGAGGCTTGCGTCCGGGGACTCGACGGAGCCGGCCGCGGCGCGCGTGGCGGAGATGGTGGGAATGGGCGCCGCCGGCGGCGGCGCGCTGGTGTTCAAGCTGTGCGCGACCGCACTGGTAACGGGCGCAATCGTCAGCGGAGTGGCGGTCACGCCGGACGGCGGCCGCGACGACCGGCGCGGAGCCGGCGTCGGAGCCGAGCCGGCCGAGGCGGCGGAGGGGCGCTCGGCGGACTCGGACAGCGGCGACCCGGTGCCGGCCCCGTCGGGCCGGGGCAGCGATCGCGCGGGAGCGCAGGCTGAGCGCGGCGGCAGCGACGGCGAGGAGCACGCGACCGTGCGGGACGTCGACGACAGCGGCCCCGGCGGCGGCGATGGCGACGACGCCAACGAGGGTCCGGGCGGTGGCGATGATGACGCCCCGGACGACGACCACAGCGGCCCCGGCGGCGGGGGTGGCGAGCCCGAGCTCGAGCTCGAACCCGAGCTCGACGACCACAGCGGCCCCGGAGGTGGAGGCGAAGCTCCCGAGCCGCTGATGGAGGAGGCCGCCTCCATCGACAACTCCGGACCGGGTGGCGGCGGGGGCGACGACGCCCCCGAGCCGGACAACTCCGGCCCCGGCTCCGCCCCCTAGCCGATCGCGACCATGCGGTCGATCGGCACCCGCGCTCGCTCGGCGAGCTCGGGATCGACTCGCACCACGGGCTTGAGGTCGCGCAGCGCGTCGCGCAGCTTCGGCAGCGTGATCATCTTCATGTAGCGGCACGCCGCCGCGCGGTTTGCCGGGATGAACTCCTTACCGGGGTTCTCCTTCGCGAGCGGGTGCAGCATTCCGGTCTCGGTGGCCACGATGAACGTCTCCGCCTCCGAGCGGCGGGCGAAGTTGAGCATGCCGCCGGTGGACAGCATGTGCGTGTGCTCGGGGTCGACGTCGCCGGATGCCACGTACTCCATGACCTGGGTCGTGCAGCCGCACTCCGGGTGGATCAAGAACTCGGCGTCGGGGTGCGCGGAGCGCACCGCCGTGATGTCCGCCGGGCGGATGCCGGCGTGCACGTGGCACTCGCCGTCCCAGACGTGCATGCGCCTGCCGATCGTTCGCTCCACGTAGGCCCCGAGCCACATGTCCGGGCCAAAGAGGATCTCGGTGTCGTCGCCGTGCTCGCGGTAGATGTGCTCGACCACCTGGACGGCGTTCGCGGAGGTGCAGCAGTAATCGGTCTCCGCCTTCACCTCGGCCGTCGTGTTCACGTACATGACGACGACGGCGCCGGGGTGCTTCGCCTTCCACGCGCGCAGCTGCTCGGCGGTGATCGAGTCGGCGAGCGAGCAGCCCGCATCGAGGTCGGGCAGCAGCACGGTCTTGCCCGGGGAGAGGATCGAAGCGGTCTCCGCCATGAAATGGACGCCGCAGAAGGCGATCACGTCGGCGTCCGTATCGGCCGCCTGGCGCGAGAGGCCGAGCGAATCGCCCACGAAGTGAGCCACGTCCTGGATCTCGGGCACCTGGTAGTTGTGCGCGAGGATGACGGCGTTGCGCTCCTCGGCGAGCGCGCGCACCTCGTCAGCGAGGCGCTCGGCCTCTCCGGGAGCGAGGCTGCCTGGAAGTACAGGCACAAGGGTGGGGAGCTCGATGGGCTTCACAGCACGTGTCCTTCGCCGGTTTTTGCCTTATGATCGAAAACCGTGCGCGATCAGCTTAGCAGCCCGACCCACGTGACGCTCGCCGTCGTGCTCCAGGTGCGCGAGTCCTCCCTCTGCGTGCTGCTCTGGCAGCGCGGCCGCGAGCCGTTCTCGGGTGCGTGGTCGCTGCCCGGCGGCTATCTCGAGCCCGGGCACGCGCTCGAGCAGTCGATCCGCACGCAGCTGGCCCGCAAGGTCGACGTCGCGGAGCTTTCCTCGCTCGAGCAGCTCGAGACGGTCGGCGCGCCCGACCGCCACCCCGACGAGTGGCAACTCGCCACCGCGTACCTGGGCCTCGTTCCGCTGGGGCTCGACCCCGAGCTCCCCGAGGACACCGCCTGGCACGCCGTCGACGACCTCCCCGCCCAGATGGCCTTCGACCATCGCCCGATCGTGCTGGCCGGACGCGAGCGCCTGCGCGCCAAGCTCTCGTACACGAACATCGGCTTCGCGCTCGCGCCGGAGACCTTCACGATGTCCGAGCTGTCGTCGATCTACACCGCGGCGCTCGGCTATCCGGTCGATCCCACGAACCTGCGTCGCGTGCTCGAACGCCGTGGACTGCTCGAGGCCACCGGCGCCCGCCGCTCGCCTGGCCGCGGCGGTGGGCGGCCCGCGGCGGTGTACCGCTTCGGGTCGCGCGAGCTCGCCGTGACCGACCCGTTCGCGGTGTTGCGACCGCCTACAGCGGGTCGAGCAGCAGGCTGACGTCGAGCGCCGGCGCCGAGTGGGTGAGCGCGCCCACGCTGATGTAGTCCACACCCGTCTCCGCCACGGCGCGCACGCTCTCGAGCGTGATCCCGCCCGAGGCTTCGAGCTCCGCGCGGCCCCGCACCAGCTCCACCGCCTCGCGAAGCTCGTCCGGCGACATGTTGTCGAGCAGGATTCGCTGGACGCCGGCCGCGGCCGCACCCTCGACCTCGGCCAGCGTCGCGCACTCGACCTCCACGGTCACACCGGCCGGCGCTGCCGCGAGCGCGCGCCGCGTGGCCTCCTCCACGCCACCCGCGAGGGCGGCGTGGTTCTCCTTTACGAGGATCGCGTCATAGAGCCCGCTGCGGTGGCTCACCCCGCCCCCGGCCTGCACGGCCGCCTTCTCGAGCTCGCGCAGGCCCGGCGTGGTCTTGCGCGTGTCGAGGATGCGCGCGCCCGTGCCCTCGACGGCGTGGACGTAGCGTGCGGTGAGGGTCGCGATCCCGGACAGCCGCCCCAGGAAGTTGAGCGCCACGCGCTCGGCCGCGAGGATCGAGGCGGCCGCGCCGGTGATCTCCGCGATCGCCCCCAGCTCGCGCCACTTCCCCTCAGGGCAGTGCGCCACGAAGACGAGCTCCGGATCGACGCGCTCGAAGACCGTCCGCGCCACCCGCAGCCCCGCGATCATGCCGGGTTCCTTCTGGTTGATGCGGGCACGCGCCTCGGCGCCGTCGGGCACGACGGCGCGCGTGGTGATGTCGCCCGCGCCGAGGTCCTCGGCCAGGGCGCGGTCGACCACGTCGCTCACGTCGGCGCGGGCGCGGCCTGCCGATCGATCCCGGCGGCCGCGTAGGCGTCCGCCTCGTCGAGCGTCTCGCGCTCGAGCAGCGCCTCCGCGAGCGAGTCGAGCCGCTCCCGGTTCGCCGCCAGCAGCCGCTCGGTGGCGTCCTGCTCCTCGTCCACGATGCGGCGCACCTCCGCGTCGATCAGCTCCTGCGTGGCCTCGGAGACGGGCTCCGCGCCCGGCAGCAGCGGGCTCTGGCCGTCCTGGGGCGCCACGGTGAGGAAGCCGACCTTCGCGCTCATGCCCCAGCGCTCGACCATCCCGCGCGCTATGCGCGTGACCTGCTGGATGTCCGACTCGGCGCCGGTGGTGGCCTCGCCGAAGACGAGCTCCTCGGCCACCCGCCCGCCGAGCGACACGCGGATCTTCGCCCGCAGCTCGTGCTCCGAGTAGTTGAAGCGGTCGTCCTCGGGCGTCGAGAGCGTCACGCCCAGCGCCATCCCGCGCGGGATGATCGAGACCTTGCGCACCGGATCCGCCCCAGGCGTGAGCATGCCAACCACCGCGTGACCGCCCTCGTGGTAGGCGGTCCGGCGGCGGTCGTCCATGGTCATCAGGACCTTGCGTTCGGCGCCGAGGATGATCTTCTCGAGCGCGTCGGTGAGGTCCTCGCGCTTCACGCGCTCGTGGCCGCGCCGCGCCGCGAGCAGCGCCGCCTCGTTCGCCAGGTTCGCCAGGTCCGCGCCGACCATGCCGGGCGTACTCCGCGCGATCTGTGCCAGATCGACCTCGTCGTCCAATGGCACCGATCGCGTGTGCACGCGGAGGATGGCCTCGCGCCCGGTTGCGTCCGGCGCCTGCACGAACACGCGCCTGTCGAAGCGCCCCGGCCGCAGCAGCGCCGGATCGAGCACCTCGGGCCGGTTGGTCGCGCCGAGCACGATCACCTTCGCGTCCGTATCGAAGCCGTCCATCTCGGTGAGGATCTGGTTGAGCGTCTGCTCACGCTCGTCGTGGCCGCCGAGCCCGCCGCCCGGGCCGCCACGGGAGCGCCCGATCGCGTCGAGCTCGTCGATGAAGATAATCGCGGGGGCGGCCTCCTTAGCCTGCTGAAACAGGTCGCGCACGCGCGAGGCCCCGATGCCGACGATCGCCTCGATGAACTCGGAGGCAGACGCCGAGAAGAACGGCACCCCGGCCTGGCCCGCGACGGCGCGGGCAAGCAATGTCTTGCCGGTTCCCGGCGCCCCGGCCAGCAGCACGCCGCGAGGGATGCGGGCGCCGAGCTTGCGGTACTTGTCTGGGTTGCGCAGGAAGTCGACGATCTCGAGCAGCTCCTGCTTGGCCTCCTCGATGCCCGCCACGTCCTGGAAGGTGACCATCTGGGACGTGGGCTCCACCCTGCGCGCCTTGCTACGGCCGAACTGCCCGAGCACGCCGCCACCGCCACCAGCCATGCGCCGGGCGAAGAAGATGAACAGCGCCACCAGCAGGATCGTGGGCCCAAAGCCGAGCAGGATCGTCGCAAGCAGCGAGCGCTCGCCGGGCGGCGAGGCGCTGATCACCACGCTGTTCTCCTCGAGCAGCCGAGAGAGCTCGCGGTCGTTCGCGAACGTCGGGATCTCGGTCTCGAAGCCCTTGGCGGTCTCGTCCTTGTACTTCACCGACTTCTCGAACTCGCCCTTGACCGTGTCCCCGGTCGACGAGATCTCCTCGACGTTGCCCTTGCGCACCTCCTGGAGGAAGGTCGGGCTGTACGGGATCTTGATCCGCTTCTCGGGTGGCGCGAACAGCGCCACGATCACCCAGTTCAGGATGAACAGCCCGAGCAGGATCGTGATGAAGCGGCGCGGGCTCCACGGGATCATCGGCGGCTTCTTCGGCGCGCCGCTCACGCGCATGTTGCCGCGCTGCGGGTCGGGCGGAACGGGCGGCGTGCGCGGGTCAGGTGGGCGAGCCTCGTCGGCGATGGTCCAATGCTAGGGGGCGGGGCCCTTACAGTTATTCCTGATGAAGCAGCAGCTGCGACCCCTGTTCGATCAGGTGGTGATCAAGGAGCTCGAGCCTGACCGCGTCAGGCAGTCAGGGCTGCTGCTCCCGCCCGGCGAGCACGAGACGCCGCCGCAGCACGGGATCGTGCTGGCGGTCGGTCCCGGGCTCGACTGGTGGGGCGGCGTGGGAATCAAGATGCCGGTAGCGCCCGGCGATCACGTCGTGTTCCCCGGCAGCGCGGGCGTGTGGGTGGAGGTGGAGGAGGAGCGCCTGCTCGTGTGCCGCGTCGGCCAGCTGCTCGGCGTGCTGGAGGAGATCGACGAGCGCAGCGAGGACCGCCTAGGCGGCGGCTCGGTCGCCGGCTCGGCGGAGTAGCTCGGCCCGGACGAACTCGTCGAGGTCGCCGTCCAGCACGCCCTGCGCGTTGCCCGCCTCCACGTTCGTGCGGTGGTCCTTCACCATCGTGTAGGGGTGGAGCACGTACGAGCGGATCTGGGAGCCCCAGCCCACGTCCTGGGCCTCGCCCTTCTCCTTCGCGATCTCCTCCTGGCGGCGGCGCTCCTCGAGCTCGATCAGCTTGCCCTTCAGCATCTTCATCGCCGTGTCGCGGTTCGAGGACTGCGAGCGCTCGTTCTGGCACTGCACGACTATCCCCGTCGGCCGGTGCGTGATCCGCACCGCGGAGTCGGTCTTGTTCACGTGCTGGCCGCCCGCTCCTGAGGCCCGGTAGGTGTCGACCTGGATGTCGTCGGGCTCGATCTCGACCTCGACGGCGTCCTCGACCAGCGGCGCCACCTCCACCCCGGCGAACGCGGTGTGACGGCGCGACTGCGCGTCGTAGGGCGATATCCGCACCAGGCGGTGCACACCCTTCTCGGCGCTGAACAGCCCGTACGCGTTCTCGCCGCGCGCGATGAACGTGGCCGACTTGATGCCGGCCTCCTCCCCCTCCGAGGCCTCCTTCAGCTCGACCTTCATGCCGCGCCGCTCGGCCCAGCGCATCTCCATCCGGAGCAGCATCTCAGCCCAGTCCTGCGAGTCGGTGCCGCCGGCGCCGGCATTCACGGTCACCACGGCATCGCCCGAGTCGTACTCGCCCGAGAACAGGCGCGCCTCCTCGAGCTCGGCTAGGCGCGACTCGATCGACGCGCGCTGCTCCTCGAGCTCGGCCGCCAT
>DASUQG010000045.1:0-15489 GCA_036280695.1 Thermoleophilaceae bacterium | reverse complement strand
GGCGAAGCCCTCCGGCTCGGTCTGAAGGTGCAGCTGGACGCTCGTGCATGCGGCCTCGGGGGCGATCGTGTCGGCGAAGGTGGAAAGCCGCTCGACGCCGGCGATCGAGATCTCGAGGTCCTCCCCTCGGGCGGCGAAGATCTGCTCGTTCAGGTGGCTGTAGCGGTGACCGGCGCTGAACACCTCGGACGTCAGGTGCTGCTCCCCGACGGTCGGCAGAATGCCGATGATCATCATGTGCGCGCCCACGGTGCGCGCCCGCTCCTCGGCACGGTTGAGGCTGAGTCGGACCGCCTCCTCGAGCTCGGTGAAGACGTCGTCCGCGAGCGTTCGCGGCGGCACGTTGATCTCCACGTTGAACTGGCCGATCTCGGTCTGGAAGTCCGCGTCGGCGATCGCCTCGAGCGCACGCGCGTTCATCAGCGCAGGATCGCCCGCCTCGTCGGTCAGGTTCAGCTCGATCTCGAGGCCGAACGAGCGCCGGTCGGAATCGAAGCGCGCCTCGCCGAGCATGCGCGCGAACACGTCCAGGCAGGTGCGCACCTTCCGCCTGTACCGCTGGCGGTCCTCGCGCGAGAAGACGGTCGCGGTGACCTCCTGTCCCACGGCCTGACTCTATCCTCGACCGCTCATGTCCAGCCAGTACATCTTCACCATGTACAAGCTTTCCCGGGTTCACCCGCCTGACAAGCGGGTTCTCGAGGACATCTCGCTGTCGTTCCTGCCGGGAGCGAAGATCGGCGTGCTCGGCCCCAACGGGTCGGGCAAGTCCACCCTGCTGCGGATCATGGCCGGGCAGGACACCGAGTTCCGCGGGGACGCCCAGCTCGCGCCCGGCGCAACCGTTGGCCTGCTCGAGCAGGAGCCGCAGCTCGACCCGAGCAAGGACGTGCGCGGCAACGTGGAGGACGGCGTGCGCGAGTTGCGCGACATGCTCGACCGCTTCAACGAGCTGGCCGTGAACTACTCGGACGAGACCGCCGACGAGTTCGCTCGCCTTCAGGACGCGATCGACGCCGCCGATGCCTGGAGCCTCGACACGACACTCGAGATCGCCATGGACGCGCTGCGGCTCCCGCCGGGCGACGCCGACGTGGAGACGCTCTCGGGTGGCGAGCGTCGCCGCGTGGCGCTCTGCCGCCTGCTGCTGGCGGCGCCCGACCTGCTCCTGCTCGACGAGCCGACGAACCACCTCGACGCCGAGTCGGTGGCGTGGCTCGAGAAGCACCTCGAGGAGTACAAGGGGACCGTCGTGGCCGTGACCCACGACCGCTATTTCCTCGACAACGTGGCCGGCTGGATCCTCGAGCTCGACCGCGGCCGTGGCCTGCCCTTCAAGGGCAACTACACGGCCTGGCTCGAGCAGAAGCAGGAGCGGCTCGCCCAGGAGGAACGGCGCGAGGGGGCGCGTCAGCGCACCATCGCGCGCGAGCTCGAGTGGGTGCGCGAGTCGCCGAAGGGGCGGCGCACCAAGGCGCGCGCCCGGCTCAAGCGCTACGAGGCCCTGCTCGCCGAGGAGCGCAACGTCAAGCTGGACCAGGTTCAGATCCACATTCCGGCGGGCCCGCGGCTCGGCAACGTGGTGCTGGAGACCGAGGACCTGCGCAAGGGCTTCGGCGACCGGCTCCTGATCGAGGACCTCTCGTTCACGCTGCCGCCGGCGGGCATCGTCGGCGTGATCGGTCCGAACGGGGCCGGCAAGACGACGCTGTTCCGGATGATCGTCGGCGACGAGGAGCCGGACGGCGGCGCGCTGCGCCTCGGGGACTCGGTCGAGCTCGCGTACGTGGACCAGTCGCGCGACGCGCTCGACCCGGACAAGACCGTTTGGGAGGAGATCTCGGACGGCTACGACCAGATCAAGGTCGGCGAGC
This sequence comes from Thermoleophilaceae bacterium, assembly GCA_036280695.1. GTDB lineage: Bacteria > Actinomycetota > Thermoleophilia > Solirubrobacterales > Thermoleophilaceae > JACVRW01. Next base: position 13,615 of record DASUQG010000045.1, on the reverse strand, counting down.
GCGAGATGAACTCGCGCGCCTACGCGGCCGGGTTCAACTTCAAGGGCTCGGACCAGCAGCGCAAGGTCGGCGCTCTCTCCGGTGGCGAGCGCAATCGCGTGCACCTGGCGAAGCTACTGCGCCGCGGCGGCAACCTGCTGCTGCTCGACGAGCCGACCAACGATCTCGACGTCGACACGCTGCGCGCGTTGGAGGAGGCCCTGCTGTCCTTCGCCGGCTGCGCGGTGATCATCTCGCACGACCGCTGGTTCCTCGACCGCGTGGCGACGCACGTGCTCGCGTTCGAGGGCGATTCACAGGTCACGTGGTTCGAGGGCAACTTCGAGGCATATGAGGAGAACCGAAGGGCTCGCCTGGGTACGGAGGCAGAGAGACCCCATCGGATCACCTACAAGAAGCTCACGAGGACCTGATGAACATCCAAACGCCGCACCAGCAAGCCCTCACAGACGAGGCGCTGGCTCTCGTCGGCCGCCTCCACGAGGAACTCGACGATCGCCGCCGCCAACTGCTCGACGCCCGCCAGGAGCTCCAGCAGCGCCTCGATGCCGGCGAATCGCTCGAGTTCGTGACCGCGCCCGAGGACTTCCGGGTCGCGCCGGTGCCGGACGCGCTCCAGGACCGGCGCGTCGAGATCACCGGACCGACCAGCCGCAAGATGGTGATCAACGCACTGAACTCGGGTGCGCGCGGCTTCATGGCGGACTTCGAGGACTCGAACTCGCCCACGTGGCGCAACATGGTCGAGGGGCAGCTCAACCTCACGGACGCGATCAACGGCAGCATCGAGCACCAGGAGAAGGGCAAGCACTACGAGCTCGGCGAGAATCCCGCCGTTCTCCACGTGCGGCCCCGTGGCCTCCACCTACCGGAGGCACACCTCCAGCTCGACGGCGTGCCGGTGGCCGGGGCGTTCATGGACTTCGGGCTGTACGTGCACCGGAACGCCGAGGCTCTGCTCGAGCGCGGCTGGGGGCCGTACTTCTACATCCCGAAGCTGGAGTCGCACTTGGAGGCGGCGCTCTGGCGCGACGCATTCGTGATCGCCGAGGAGACGCTCGGGCTCGAGCGCGGCACGATTAAGGCCACCGTCCTGATCGAGACGATCCCGGCGGCGTTTTGCATGGACGCGATCCTGTACGAGCTGCGCGACCATGTCGCCGGCCTGAACGCCGGCCGCTGGGACTACATCTTCTCGGTGATCAAGCGCTTCCGCTCGCGCAGCGAGTTCGTGCTGCCGGACCGCTCGGAGGTCACGATGACGGTCCCGTTCATGAAGGCGTACAGCGACCTGGTCGTGAAGATCTCACATGCGCGCGGCGCCCATGCGATGGGCGGAATGGCGGCGGTGATCCCGTCGCGTACCGACGAGGAGGCCAACCAGCGCGCCTTCGAGGCCGTCCGGGCCGACAAGGAGCGCGAGGCGAACGACGGCTTCGATGGGACATGGGTCGCGCACCCTGATTCGGTGGCGGTCGCGACGGAGGCGTTCGATGCCGTGCTCGGCGAGCGGCCCAATCAGGTGGACAAGCAGCGCGATGACGTCGAGCCCTCCGCCTCTGCGCTCCTCGACGTTGCCGCCACTCCCGGCGAGCGCACCGAGGAAGGGCTGCGCTCCAATGTGAACGTCGGGATCCAGTACATCTCGTCGTGGCTGCGGGGCAACGGCGCGGCCGGGATCTACGGCCTGATGGAGGACGCCGCCACCGCCGAGATCGCGCGCGGCCAGGTGTGGCAGTGGATCCGCCACGAAGCGACCCTCGACGACGGGCGGACCGTCACGCCCGAGCTGGTCCGCGAGCTGGAGGGCTCGGAGCTCGAGCGGATCCGCTCGGAGATCGGCGACGACGAGTGGTTCGAGCGCGAGGGCCGCCCCGACCTGTCACGCGACCTGTTCGAGCGCGTCGCACTGAGCGAGAAGTTCGTCGAGTTCCTCACGCTGCCGGCTTACGAGGAGCTGCTGCGCTTAGAGCACTGAAGGGCCCGCCCGGCGCCAGGTGGCAGAAAAACGTTGCGGTTTCCGCCACGATTTTCTGCCACCCGGGCGGAGGACCCTCAATGCTGCCGTTTTCGCGCGGCGCTGGGGCCGCGCGCGCCTACGCGGCCTGGTCGCGCTCGCGCGCCCGCTCGGCCTCGCGCAGCTCGCGCAGCGCGCGCTTGCGCTCATCCCGCGTGGTGCGGTCCAGGATCAGCACGCCGTCGAGGTGGTCCATCTCGTGCTGGATCACGCGGGCCTCGAGGCCGGAGGCCTCGACCATGCGAGTCTCGCCGTCCTCGTCCAGGGCGCGGACGCGCACGTAGACCGGTCGCTCCACGTCCACGGTGATGCCTGGGATCGAGAGGCAGCCCTCGTCGAGCGTCTCGTGGTCGTTGCTGACCCACTCGAGCTCGGGGTTGGCAAGCGCCACCACCGGAGCGTCGGGGCCGACCCGGTACACGAGCAGCCGCTGTGAAAGCCCGAGCTGAGGAGCGGCAAGGCCGACGCCGTACGCGTCTCCCATGATCCCGGCCATGCGGCGCACCTGCCTGCGCAGGGATTCGTCGAAGCGGTCGACGGGAGTTGCGCTCGACTTCAGGATCGGATCGCCGAGCCGGCGGATGAAGGACATCGCCGCCACGCGGCGCGCCTCCGCCTCCGGATCGAGCTGAGGGACCTCCTCCTCGAGCGTGGCGCCGCCCTCGGCGAGCGGCTCGCGATCGGCCGCGTCCGCGTGCTCGCTGGGCGCCTCTCCCCCGGTGCTCTGCGGTTCCTCGGCCATCGAGGCCGAGTGTAACGCGAGCGGGCGCGAGCGCAAAAGGACCGCCCGCGGCGTTCGGCACTGTCGCCCTAGTGCGGATCCACGTCCACCGCGAAGCTCGCCGAGCCGTGCGCTCGCTCCGCGGCCACCAGCTCCACCGCCTCGCGCACGGCGCTGATCGCGGGCGCTCGCTCCTGCGAGCGGATCACGAGCTGGGCCCTGTGGCGGCCCTGGCGGCGGAACAGTGGCGCGGGTCCCATCGCGGGCACGCCGGCTGAGGCGACGAGCTCGCGGACCGCCGTCGCGGCGGCCAGCTCGGGCCCCGGCTCGACGGACGAGCACACCACGCGGATCAGGTGGCCGTGGGGTGGGTAGCCGAGCAGCTCGCGGCGGCGCAGCTCGGCCTCGAGAAAGCCGTCGGCGTCGTGGCGCGCGGCGAAGCGGAGCGCCTCGGCCGAAGGGTCGAGCGCCTGGACGATCACGCTACCGCCGCGCTCGCCGCGGCCGCTGCGGCCGGCAAGCTGGGCAACGAGCGCGAAGGTTCGCTCCTCCGCGCGGAAGTCCGGGAAGCGCAGCGTGGCATCGGCGTCCAGGACCACGCCGAGCGTGACGTCGGGGAAGTCGTGCCCCTTCGCCACCATCTGGGTGCCGACGAGCACGCCCGCGTCCGCCTGGTCGAAACGCCGCAGGACCGTGGCCACGCCGGCCGCCGCGGCGACGTCCGAGTCGAGCCGGAACACGGGCAGCGGTGCCACCAGCTCCTCCAGCTCGCGCTCCAGCTGCTCGGTCCCAGCACCGTGGCGCGCGACCGATACCGACTCGCAGTCCGGGCACACCCGCGGAGCGATCTCGCGGTGACCGCAGTGGTGGCAGGCCACCTCGCCGCGCTCGCGGTGGAGCACGAGCGTGACGTCGCAGTTCGGGCACTCCCACACCCGCGCGCAGGAGCGGCACGAGAGGAAGTTCGACCATCCGCGCCTGTTGAGCAGGACGATCGCCTTCTCACCGCGGCGGCGCACCTCGTCGAGCGCCTGACGGGTGCGCTCGTGGAGCGGCCCGGCGGTACCCGCCATGCCCACGAGCTCCACCGGCGGCAGGCGCCGCCCGTCGACGCGCGAGGGCAGCACGATCCGCTCGTGCCCCAGCATGGTCTCGGGCCGGGGCGTGGCGCTCCCGGCCACGAGCAGGGCGCCCTCGTCGGCTGCCCGGCGCTGAGCCACCGCGCGGGCGTCGTAGCGGGGGTCGCCCTCCTGCTTGTAGGAGCCGTCGTGCTCCTCGTCGACGATGATCAGGCCGAGGTCGTCGAACGGGGCGAACACGGCCGAGCGCGGGCCCACGCAGACGCGCGCCTCGCCGCGCCGCATCCGCCACCACTCGTCGTAGCGCTCGCGTTGCGAGAGCCGCGAGTGCATCACCGCCACGTGCTCGCCGAAGCGCTCGACGAAGCGGCCCGCCGTCTGCGGCGTGAGCGCGATCTCCGGCACCAGCACGATCGCCGAGCGGCCCCGCTCGAGCGCGGCGGCCACCGAGCGCAGGTAGACCTCGGTCTTGCCGCTGCCCGTGACACCGTGCAGCAGCAACGGCCGGCCCTCGACCGCAGCGGCCTCGATTCGCTCGAACGCCGCGGCCTGGTCCGGGGTGAGCGCGACCGCCCCGCCGTCCGCCCCCACCCGATCGAGCCGCGGCCGGCGCAGCGCGTCGGCGGCGCTGTCGAGCCTCAGCAGGCCGCGCCGCTCGAGGCTGCGCAGCGTGGAGTGCGAGCACCCGGTCCGGCGCGCAAGTGCGGCAGCTCCCAGAGGCGCGCCGGCAAGCGCCTCGAGCGCCGCGCGCTGCCGCGCCCCCATCCGGGCGCCCTCGGCGAGCGCCGCCTCCCCCGCGGGCGTGATCGTGGCGCGCAGCGACCGCTTCGGGCGCAGGGGCCGGCCGGCGCCCGTGCCGGTGCCGGGTGGGAGCACGAGCGCGAGCCCGCGCGCCGGCGTGGAGACGTACTCGCGCGCGACCCACAGTCCTAGCGCCACGAGCGACTGCGGCACGTCCGCCTCGAGCGCCGCGATCGGCTCGGCCAGCCGCTCGGGCGGCAGCTCACTCTCGTCGGCGACATCCACCACCACGCCGAGCAGCCGCCGGCGCCCGAACGGCACCACGAGCATGCTGCCCACGCCGACGTCCTCGAGCGCGCCCGCGAGAAGGTAGTCGAACGGCCCGCGCAGGCTGCGCGCCGGGGTGAGCGGCTCGACCTTGGCGATCACACCGTCGAACCTACGGACCGGCCCGGACGGCGGTCGGCGGCGTTAGGGTGGGCCTGGATGAGCGAGCGCCACGTAGTGATCGTGGGCGCCGGGCCCGCAGGTATCGCCGCGGCCGTGGCTCTCAAGGACCGCGGCCTACGACCGGTTGTCGTCGACCAGGCCGACAGCGTCGCCTCTTCATGGCGCCGGCGCTACGACCGCCTGCGCCTGAACACCTGCCGCCCGTTCTCCCACCTCCCGAAGCGGCGCTTTCCGAGGGGCACACCGATGTTCCCGTCGCGCGACCAGCTGGTCGAGCACCTCGAGCGCCACGCCGCCGAGGACGGGATCGAGCTCAAGCTCGGAACGCGCGTCGAGCGGATCGACCGCCGCGACGGCGGCTGGGCGCTCGAGACCTCCGCGGGCGAGCTGCGCGCGCCTCAGGTGATCACGGCCACCGGGTACGAGCAGGAGCCGATCATCCCGGACTGGAGCGGCCGCGACGCCTTCAAGGGCGAGCTCATTCACTCCGCCCAGTACAGGAACCCGGAGCCGTTCAAGGGTCGGCGCGTGCTCGTCGTGGGACCCGGCTGCTCCGGGATGGAGATCGCGTACGACCTCGCGGAGGGCGGGGCGAGCAAGGTCTGGCTCGCCGTCCGGACGCCGCCCAACATCGTCCTGCGCAGCGGCCCCGGCGGGCTTCCCGGCGACGTGATCGCGGTGGCCCTGCTGCACCTTCCCGCACGAATCGGGGACGCCGCCGCACGCTTCGGCCGCAGGCAGGACCTGGGCGACCTCACCGAGTACGGACTGCCCGTGCCGGACGAGGGCGTGTTCACGAGGCTGCGGAGAACCGGGCAGGCTCCCGCGATCCTCGACGAGGAGGTCATCGAGGCCATCAAGGCGGGACGGATCGAGATCGTGCGGGGCGTGACCTCGCTCGACGAGACCGCTGTGGAACTCACCGACGGCGCTCGCGTGGAACCGGACGCGGTGATCTGCGCCACCGGTTACAGCCGCGCCCTCGAGCCACTGGTGGGGCACCTCGGCGTGCTCGACGAGCGCGGCGTGCCACGGGTGCGCGGCGCGAGGGAGGCGGCGCCCGGCCTGCGCTTCATCGGCTACGTGCCGCGGCCCGGCGGGATCGGGTACGCGGGCAAGGAGAGCCGCAGGGCCGCCCGGGCGATCGCCCGCGAGCTGAGCGCCGCGTAGTCGCCGCGATCAGGCCGCGGCCGCGCGCGTGCCCTCGTCCCGCTCGCGTCCGATAACGCGCTCGAGCGCCTCGACGCACCTGGGGTCGAAGCTGGTCCCGGACTCCGCGCTGATCAGCTCGAGCGCCTTCTCGAGCGTCCAGGCGGGGCGGTAGACGCGCTTGGACAACAGCGCGTCGAAGACGTCGCAGACGGCCAGGATGCGGGTCTCGATATCGAGATCGGGCGCGCCCAGCCCGCGCGGGTAGCCGCTGCCGTCGAGCCGCTCGTGGTGGTCGAGCACGAGCCGCGCCACCTGTGAAGAGAACCCGAGCTGGCGGACGAGCTCGCTGCCCAGCTCCGCGTGGCGCTTGATGATGTCGTACTCCTCGTCGGTGAGCGCGCCCGGCTTCTGCAGGATCTCGTTGGGGACTGAGAGCTTTCCGACGTCGTGCACGAGCCCGCCGATGGCAAGCTCGCGAAGCCGCACCGGGGCCAGTCCGAGTTCCTCGCCGACCTGAACGGCGCGCAGCGCCACGCCGCGGGTGTGCTCCGCCGTGTAGTCGTCCTTGTGGGCCAGCCGCACCAGCAGCGCCCGGACGGTCGGCCCCATGAATGCGTCGGCGGCGCTCACGAGCTCGCTGGCGCGCAGGTCGCCCACCAGCGGGCGCGACTGGGCGCCCCGGTGAAGGTCGAGCGCCACCGGCACGCCAACCAGCCCGATCCCGATCAGCTCCCACGCGTGCCCGAGCCACCAGCCGAGCTCGTAGTACTCGAGCAGCAGACCCGGCACGAGCGCCACGGCGAGCAGGACGAGCCCGTACACGACGGCGAGGTCGGCCAGGCGCCGGGTGAGCAGATACGTGCGCCCGGCGCGCACGGCGAGTGCGCCGTAGAAGACCGTGCCGCACCCGAGGACGATGTAGGCCGCGGTGCTCGCCGCCTCGGGCACGGCCGGGACGAACGAGGGCTCGAGGATGCCGACGAGGCCGAGGCTGACGATCACCACGAGCAGCGCCGCCTGGAGCGCGAGCACCGGGCGCACCGCGGTCGGCCGGCGCAGCTCCGGAATCGTGGAGAGCGCGAGCACCGCGCCACCCACCGGCAGCGTGAGCGCGCCCGAAAAGGCCACCAGCCCGTTGTCGCCGACCAGGAACCCGGGCGTTGTCAGCCCGTGGATCGACAGCAGCGCGGCCATCGACGAGAAGGCGGTCCCGATCAGCACCGCGCGGGCGTCGCCGCGGCGGGCCCCGGCGAGGGTCAGGACGATTGCGGCGGCGGCCGCGAGTCCGGCGCTGATGCCGATGGGAAGGAAGTGCACGGCCGCGGGGATCTGCACCTCGGTCTCGCCGAAGAAATGCACCACCCCCGCGGGCAGCACGGCGCAGCCTGCGAGCAGGCCGAGCAGCGACACCTCCCGCTGGCGCAGCAGATGGGCCATGCGACCCCTATCGGACACCGTGCCTGGCTTCTTAAGGCACCATGTGGGCCGTGGCGATCGACTTCGAGGCGGAGGGTCTACTCGACGGAGCCGACGACCGCGACGCTCGCCTCGAACTGCTGCGGACGCTGGAGCAGGAGGGCTTCAGCCTCGAGGAGCTGCGCGAGGCCGCCGCGCACGACCGGCTGGCTCTGCTGCCGATGGAGCGCGTGCTCGCGGGCGAGGGCAAGCTGTTCACGCGTGAGGAGCTGGCCGAGGAGACCGGCCTCGACCAGGACTTCCTCGATCAGGCGGCGCGGGCCCTGGGTGTCCCGGTGCGCGAGCCCGGCGAACGCGCCATCACCGAGGAGGAGCTCGAGCTGTCGCGCAGCGCCAAGGCGCTGCTGGACGCCGGGCTGAGCCCCGAGTCCTTCCTCGAGCTCACGGCGGTGATGAGCCGGTCCATGCAGAACGTCGCGGGGTCGCTCACCGCGGTCTTCGGCGAAGCGTTCCTCCACCCCGGCGACACGGAGCGCGACCTCGGGCTGCGCTACGCGGAGGCGCTCCGGAATCTGGGCCCGCTCGCCGCCCCGACGCTTCAGCACATGCTCAACCTGCGCCTGCGGGAGCAGATGCGGGAGGCGGTGATCAGCCAGGCGGAGCTCCAGAGCGGCCAGCTGGCCGGCTCGCAGCCGGTGACGGTCGGGTTCGTGGACATCGTGGGATTCACGAGGCTCGGCGAGGACGTGGCGCCGGAGGACCTCGGCACCGTGGTGCGGGGCTTCGAGCGCGCCGTCGCCTCGGCGGTCGAGCCGCCGGTGCGACTGGTCAAGACGATCGGCGACGCCGCGATGCTCGTGGCGCCCGAGCCGCGGCCGCTGGTGGACGCGGTGCTCGGCCTGGTGGAGCGCTCGCGCGAGGACGACGGCAGCCCGCTGCTGCGCGGCGGCGTGGCGTCCGGCGAGGCGCTTCCGCGCGCGGGCGATTGGTACGGCCGGCCGGTGAACCTCGCGGCTCGCCTCACCGGGTTCGCACGCCGCGGCAGCGTCGTCGCCTCGAGCGAGGTACGCGAGGCGGCCGGCGACGGCTACGACTGGTCAGCAGCCGGTAGCCGGCGCTTCAAGGGCGTTCGAGGCAGCGTTGACGTCTACCGGGTGAGACCGGCGGGGGCGTCAGACGGTTGACGTCTCGCGCTCGCCGAGGCCGGAGGCCTCGCGCAGCGTGTCGGCCTTGTCCGTTTTCTCCCACGTGAAGTCGTGGTCCTCGCGGCCGAAGTGGCCGTAGGCCGCCGTCTTCCTGTAGATCGGACGGTGCAGGTCGAGGTACTGGCGGAAGGCGCCCGGGCGCAGGTCGAAGTGCTCGTCCACGAGCTCCGTGATCTTGGCGCGTGACACGCGCTCGGTCCCGAAGGTCTCCACCATCACCGACACCGGGTGGGCGACGCCGATGGCGTACGCCACCTGCACCTCGCACTTGTCGGCCAGGCCGGCGGCCACGACGTTCTTCGCCACGTAGCGCGCGGCGTAGGCGGCCGAGCGGTCGACCTTCGATGGGTCCTTGCCGGAGAAGGCGCCTCCGCCGTGACGGGCCATGCCGCCGTAGGTGTCCACGATGATCTTGCGCCCGGTGAGGCCGGCGTCGCCGACCGGGCCGCCGATCACGAACTTCCCGGTGGGGTTCACGAGGAAGTTGTGGCCGCCATCGTCGAGCAGCTTCTTCTCGTTGTAGAGCTCGGCCGGAAGCACCGGGTGCACCACGTGCTCCCATAGGTCCGGCTTGATCAGCGTCTCCGCGTCCACGCCGTCCTTGTGCTGTGTGGAGATCAGGATGCGCTCGATCTCGATCGGCCGGCCGTTCTCGTAGCGCACGGTCACCTGCGTCTTGCCGTCCGGGCCGAGATAGGGCATCAGCTCCGCGCGCCGCACCTCCGCCAGCCGGTGCGCGAGCTTGTGCGCCAGCGAGATCGGCATCGGCATGAGCTCCTTGGTCTCGCGCGTGGCGTAGCCGAACATCATGCCCTGGTCGCCGGCGCCCGCAACATCGAGCTCGTCGTCGTCGGCGGGGTCGGTGCGGGCCTCGTAGGCCTTGTCGACTCCCTGCGCGATGTCGGGCGACTGCTCGTCGATGGCGGTGATGACCGCGCAGCTGTCGCAGTCGAACCCGTAGCGCCCGCCGCTGTAGCCGATCTTGCGAATCGTCTCGCGGGCGATCTTCGGAATGTCCACGTAGACGTCGGTCGTGATCTCGCCAGAGACCACCACGAGCCCGGTGTTCACGAGCGTCTCGCAGGCCACGCGACCCTCCGGGTCGTCGGCCATCACGGCATCGAGGACGCCGTCCGAGATCTGGTCGGCCATCTTGTCCGGATGGCCCTCTGTGACCGACTCGGAGGTGAACAGGAACTCGTTGTCTGACAGCGGCTGCGTCGTCATGAGGCCGGGAAGCCTAGCGGCATCGCACGGAGGGACCGTCGACAAGCGGAATGCGCTGCTCGTGCCGCATGCCGAGCACCGTGTAGCGGATCCAGACCGCGTCGAGCGTGGCCCGCAGCGCCGGGCACGACGCGCCCTGGCGGAGTTCGAGCGTGATGCGGTCCGGGAACGAGCCGAGCCGGAGCTCCTCGAGCGGTCGCAGCGGCCGCCGCTCGTCGTAACCCCACGAATTGGCGAGCACACCGGCCCGCTCCAGCTGCAGCCCGGGGCTCCCCTCGGAGCGCACCACGGCGAGATCGGTGACGCCCGCGGCGCCCAGGCTGACGATCCCGAAGGTGTATCTATGGATGGCGCCGCGCTCGCGCTCGTAGACGCGCTTGTGGCTGATCTGCGCATCGAAGCGGAGCGGATGCGTCGCGGCGTACCCGAGCGCGTACGCGGCCATGAGCGGCACGCCGATCGCGACCGCCACCGCGACGCGGCGCCGGAAACGGCGCGGCACTTCGCCGAGGGCCGTCCTCGGCTCGGCGCCAGACGGCGCCGCGCGGACGCCCAGCAGGAACGCCGCCACTCCGAGCGAGACGATCGCGGTGGCTCCGTAAAGCGGCGTGAGGGCGAGCAGGGGCGCATACCCGGCGAGGAGAAGGATCAGGAAGGTCTCGCTGAACCGGACCTCCCAGCCGGTGCGGATCCGCAGCTGCTGACCCACCATCAAGGCGGTGACGCCGACGGCAATCAGCCCGACGCAGGCTTCGGCCGCCCAGCTCCAGGCGTCGTACCGATAGAACAGCCCCCGCCCCACCGAACCTGACCTGTCGACCACGTCGAGCCCCGCGAGCAGCGACGCCGCCACCACGAGCGGGACCCCCAGGATGACCGTCCAGAGATACCCGAGGAAGGTCGCCCAGACGACCGAGAGGTAGCCCGGCCGCGGCGGAGGCGCGGGCGGCGCCTCGACCGGCGCGGTCGCGACGGGGCTCATGGGCGAAGAGTAGGGGTAGACATACGGGAATGCACGCGTTTCAGACGATCATCGAGCCGTTTCGCATCCACTCCGTCGAGCCGATCCGGATGACCACGCGCGAGGAGCGCGAGCAGGAGCTCGGGCGAGCCGGCTACAACCTCTTCAGCGTGCCGGGACCGCGCGTGCTCGTGGACCTGCTCACGGACTCCGGCACCGGAGCGATGTCGTCGGAGCAGTGGGCCGGGCTGCAGCGCGGTGACGAGAGCTACGCGGGCTCCGCGTCCTGGTTCCGGTTCCGCGACGCCGTTAAGGAGCTGTTCCCGTTCGAACACGTGATCCCGACCCACCAGGGGCGAGCGGCCGAGAAGATCATCTTCAGCGTGCTGGGCGCGCCCGGCAAGGCGATCCCGAACAACACCCACTTCGACACCACGCGCGCGAACGTCGAGTTCAGCGGCGCCGAGGCGCTCGACCTGCCCGTGCCGGAGGCGCTCGTGCCCTCCTCGCGCCACCCGTTCAAGGGCAACATGGACGTGGAAGCGCTGCGCGGCGTGCTGGCCGAGCGCGACGTGCCGGTGGTGTTCATGACGCTCACGAACAACTCGGGCGGCGGGCAGCCGGTCTCGATGGAGAACCTGCGCGCGGTGCGCGCGGCGTGCGACGCGGCGGGCGTGCCGCTCTTCCTCGACGCCTGCCGCTTCGCGGAGAACGCCTGGTTCGTGAAGCTCCGTGAGGACGGCTACGCCGACACGCCCCTGCCGGAGATCGTCCGCGAGACGGCCTCGCTGGCGGACGGGATGACGATGTCGGCGAAGAAGGACCCACTCGGGAACATCGGCGGCTGGCTCGCGCTGGACGACGACGGGCTCGCGGAGCAGTGCCGCAACCTGCTCATCCTCACCGAGGGCTTCCCCACCTACGGCGGCATGGCCGGCCGTGACATGGAGGCGGTCGCCCAGGGCCTTCGCGAGGCGGTGGACGAGGACTACCTGCGCTACCGGATCCGCTCCACCGAGTACCTGGGTGAGGCACTCGACCGCGCCGGCATCCCGGTGGTGCTGCCCGTGGGCGGGCACGCGGTCTACATCGACGCGCGCGCGTTCCTCCCTCAGATCCCGCCGCTCGAGTACCCCGGCCAGGCGCTCGCCGTGGCGCTCTACCGCGAGGGCGGCATCCGCTGCTCCGAGATCGGCACCGTGATGTTCGGGCTCCAGCCCGACGGCTCGGAGCAGCCGGCTGCGATGGACCTCGTGCGGCTCGCGATCCCGCGCCGCACCTACACGCAGTCGCACGTGGACTACGTGATCGAGGTCTGCCGGTTCGTGGCCGAGCACGCGGCCGAGCTGCGCGGCCTTCGGATCGTGGAGCAGCCGCCGGTGCTGCGCCACTTCACGGCGCGCTTCGAGCCGCTCTAGTCGCGCGAGCGCCCGCGGCTGGTCTTGAAGTCGATCACGAGCGGCACGCCCTGAAGGCCGTAGCGGTCGCGCAGCCGGTTCTCGAGGAAGTACGCGTAGTCGCGGGTCAGGAGGTCGCGGTTGTTCACCTGGATCGCGAAGCGCGGCGGGCTCGTCTCGAACTGGGCCATGTAGTACATGCGCAGCCGCTTGCCGCGCACCGCCGGCGGCTCGCGCAGCGCCTGGAGGTCGCCGAGGAAGCGGTTCATCTCCGGCGTGGGAATCCACTGCGCAGACCGGTCGGCCAGCCACAGCGCCTCGGCCACGAGCCGCTTCATGCCGCGCCCGCTCTTGGCCGCGACCGCCATCACCTGCGGGCGCTGGCGCAGCTTGCGCGCGACCTTCGCCTTGGCATCCTCGAGGTCTGTTTGAGTGATGTCCCACTTATTGAGCGCGATCACGGTCGCGCACTTCTGCTTCATCGCCATCTCCGCCACGCGAAGGTCGTCGCTTGTCACGCCCTCGCTGGCGTCGCAGACAACGATCGCCACATCCGCGCGCTCGGCCGCTTGCTCCGAGCGCAGCTGGGCGTAGTAGTCCACGCTCCCAGCCACCTTGGTCCGCCGCCGCAGGCCGGCCGTGTCAACCAGGACCACGTCGCGGTCCTCGAACTTGATGGGCGTGTCGATCGCGTCGCGGGTGGTGCCCGCCACGTCGTGCACGATCACGCGCTCCTCGCCGAGCAGCCGGTTCACGAGTGAGGACTTGCCGACGTTGGGGCGCCCGATGAAGGCCAGCCGCGTCGCCTGCTCGCGCTCCTCGGAGACCTCAGGGAGGTGCCCCACGATCTGGTCGAGCAGGTCGCCGGTGCCGAGGCCCTGGGTGGCGGACACCGGGAGCGGCTCGCCGAGGCCCAGCCCGTAGAACTCCGATGCCAGCCCGGTCTGGCGCGCGTCGTCCACCTTGTTGGCCGCCACGATCACGGGCACGCCGCCGCCGCGCAGCTCCTGCGCCAGCTCAGCGTCGCCGGGGCGCAGGCCCGCGCGCGCGTCGACCACGAGCAGCGCAAGGTCGGCGCCCTCGAGCGCGCGCAGCGCCTGGCGCTTGATCTCCTCGGCCATCTGGTGTTCGCCCGCGAAGTCGACCCCGCCCGTGTCCACGAGGGTGAAGCCGACACCGTTCCAGTCGGCGTCGATCTCCTTGCGGTCGCGCGTGACGCCGGCGTCCTCGTGCACCACGGCCTCGCGCG
>DASUQG010000044.1:0-8414 GCA_036280695.1 Thermoleophilaceae bacterium | reverse complement strand
CTCTACGAGGTGCCCGCCGCCGCGATCATCCTGCCGGCCCACAAGGAGCTCGAGAAGCTGGTCGGCACCATCCACCAGAACAACTTCAAGCCGCACCTCGACGGCCACTGGGCCTACCTCGTCTACGCGGGGCTCTGGTACGAGCCACTGCTTTCCGACCTGAACGCCCTGATGGACTCGGTCAACGAGCAGGTGACCGGCGAGATCACGATGCGGCTGTACAAGGGCAGCGCCCGCGCGGTGGCCCGCCGCTCGCCGAACGCGCTCTACGACCCGGCTCTGGCCGGCTTCGGCGAGTCCGGCGGGCTGTTCTCGCAGCAGGCCAGCCCGGGCTTCATCGAGCTCTGGTCGCTGCAGTCGCGGATGGCGTACAACGTGCGCAACCGGGGAAAGGACTCGACATGACGACAAAGGGCTACACCGTGCTCGGCTGGCTGGCCTGGCAGATCCTGTCGCGGATGGTCGGCCGCAAGCTCGCAGACAACAAGGTGAAGCTCGGCGCGGCGGCCACGGTCGGCGCCGTCCTCGTGGCCGGGCTGCTCGCCGCGAAGGCGTCCTCGGGCGACGACTAATTCCTCTTTTCCGCAGCTAGCGGGCTCGCGCCGGCCGGCCTCGCCGAGCCGTCCTTTCGCGGACGTATGCTCAGGTCCCGGATGAGCTTCGCCCATCTCCACGTCCATTCCGAGTACTCCGTGCTCGACGGCGCCTGTCCGATCGACGCGCTCGCCGAGCGCGCGGCCGCGCTCGGGCAGCCCGCGCTCGGCCTAACCGACCACGGGGTGATGAACGGAGCGGTCGAGCACTACAAGGCCTGCAAGAAGCACGGGATCAAGCCGATCCTGGGCCTGGAGGCGTACTTCGTCGACGATCGCGTTACCGAGGCGGTCAAGTACGAGCGCAACCACCTCACGCTGCTCGCCGCGAGCGACGAGGGCTTCCGCAATCTCGTGAAGCTCAGCTCCGCCGGCTACCTCGAGGGCTACAGGCGCGGCAAGGCCAACGTCGACCTCGACCTGCTGTCGCGCTACTCGGACGGGATCATCGCTCTCACGGGTTGCCTGCAATCGCGCTTCTGCCGGCGCATCGTCGACGACATCCCGCACGAGGCGAGGGAGCACGCCGACCAGCTGCTGGGGGTCTTCGGCGCGGAGAACGTCTACTTCGAGGTCCAGAAGAACGGGATCGCGGACCAGGACAAGGCCAACGAGGGGATCGTGCGCGTGGCCCGCGAGCTCGGCCGGCCGCTCGTGGCCACGGGCGACGTGCACTACCTGCGCCGCGAGGACTACGACAACCACAAGGCGCTGCTGTGCGTGCAGACCAAGAGCACGCTGCGTGAGCCGAAGCTCTCGTTCGACACCAACGAGTTCTATTTGAAGGGCTCGGACGAGATGGCGGCCGACTTCGGCGAGTGGCCTGAGTCGATCGCCACCACGCTCGAGATCGCGGAGCGCTGCGAGGTCGAGATCGAGCTGGGGAAGATGCTGATCCCGCGCTTCCCGGCGCCGGAGGGCGAGGCCCAGGAGGCCTACCTGCGCCGGCTGGCTCACCAGGGCCTGCGCGAGCGCTACGGAGACCCGCCGCCGGCAGAGGCCGTCGAGCGGCTCGAGATGGAGCTCGGGGTGATCGAGAAGATGGGCTTCTCGGCCTACTTCCTGATCGTCTGGGACTTCGTCAAGTTCGCGAAGGACAACGGCATCGCGGTCGGCCCGGGCCGCGGCTCGGCTGCCGGCTCGATCGTGTCGTACGCGCTACGGATCACCGACGTCGACCCGCTCGAGTACGACCTGCTGTTCGAGCGCTTCCTGAACGCCGAGCGCATCTCGATGCCGGACATCGACATCGACTTCTCGGTGAAGGGCCGCGACCGCGTGATCCAGTACGTGGCCGACAAGTACGGGCGCGAGTCGGTCGCCCAGATCGTCACCTTCGGCCGCATGTTCCCGCGCGCGGCAACGCGCGACGCCGCGCGCGTGCTCGGGCTCGACTACGGGGCGGGCGACCGCGTGGCGAAGCTGATCCCGGAACCCGTGATGGGCCGCTCGAAGAGCTTCGACGAGTACCTGGCCGACGAGCCGGACCTGCGGCGCGTGTACGACTCCGAGCCCGAGACGCGCCAGATCATCGACGTGGCGCGGGGTCTCGAGGGGATCGTGCGCAACTCCTCCATCCACGCGGCGGCGGTCGTGATCGCGGACAGGCCGCTCACGGACATCGTGCCGCTCCAGCTGGCAGACGACCGGATCGTGACCCAGTACTCGATGAAGCCGATCGAGGAGATCGGTCTCCTCAAGATGGACTTCCTCGGCCTGCGCAACCTCGACGTGATCGAGGCGGCGCTCGACATCATCGAGGAGTCAAGCGGCGAGCGGCCCGAGATGAGCTCGCTGCCGCTCGACGATGCGAAGACGTACGAGATGCTCGCGCGCGGCGAGTCGATCGGCGTGTTCCAGTTCGAGTCCGACGGCATGCGCGACGCGCTGCGCAAGGTCAAGCCGGACGAGTTCAACGACCTCGTCGCGCTGGTCGCCCTGTACCGCCCCGGTGCCATGCGCTTCATCGACACCTACGCGCGCAACAAGCGCAACCCGGACGGCATTCACTATGCCGACGACCGCCTGCGGCCGATCACCGAGTCGTCGCGGGGGGTGATTCTGTACCAGGAGCAGTCGATGCAGATCGCGAAGGCGATCGCCGGCTTCTCCGGGCCCGAGGCCGACGACCTGCGCAAGGCAATCGGCAAGAAGCAGCGCGACCGCATGGCGGCACTGAAGGACCGCTTCTTCGAAGGGGCGCGCGCAACCGGTACGTCTGAGGCGGTCATCGCCGAGCTCTGGGGCGTGAACGAGGCCTCCGCCGACTACTCGTTCAACCTCAGCCACGCCGCGTGTTACGCGCTGATCTCCTACCGCACCGCCTGGCTCAAGGCCAACTACCCGGCCGAGTACATGGCCGCGCTGATCTCCTCGGTGATGTCGACGAAGGACAAGGTGCCGTTCTTCGTGGCGCAGTGCGAGGACATGGGGATCGAGGTGCTGCCGCCCGACGTGAACCAGTCGGGCCACGACTTCAAGGTGGTGGACGGCAACATCCGCTTCGGGCTCGACGCCGTGAAGGGGCTCGGCTACCAGGCGGTCGCGGCGATCATCCGCGCACGCGAGGAGGAGGGGCCGTTCGCGTCGGTCTGGGACTTCTGCCGCCGTGTGGACTGCCAGGCCGTGAACAAGAAGGCGAGCGACTCGCTGGTCAAGTGCGGCGCCTTCGACTCGCTGCCCGGCACGCGCACGGGCATGATGGACGCGCTGCCGCGCGCGCAGGCCGCCGGCCAGCAGGCGCAGGACGACGCGCGCAGCGGGCAGAGCTCGTTCTTCGACCTCGACGGAGGGAACGACGAGGCGGCGGCCCACCACGACCCGCCGATCGTGCCGCTGCCGGACGACCGCAAGCAGCTCAACGAGTGGGAGAAGGAGACGCTCGGGCTGTTCCTGTCGAGCCACCCGCTCAAGGAGGTGCGGGCGGCGCTGCGGACGCGGGTGGACTGCTCGCTCACGGAGCTCGCGGCGAAGAAGGACGGCGAGTCGGTCACCGTCGGCGGCATGATCGCCGAGTGCAAGCGCATCAGGACGAAGAAGGGCGACCCGATGATGTTCGCCACGCTCGACGACCTCGAGGGGCAGGTCGAGCTGCTCGTCTTCAACTCCGCCTACGCGGCCAATGAGGACAAGGTCGACGTGGACAAGATCGTGATCGTGCGCGGGCGTGTGGATCACAAGGAGGAGGGGGAGACGAAGCTCGTCGCCCAGGAGGTCGAGGCGTTCGAGCCGAGCCCCGAGGAGGTGCTGCGCGCCGCCGAGGCGGCGTCGGTGGAGCCCGTGGTGCAGCGCCTCACGATCCACGTGTCTGCGGGGGTGTCCGAGGGCTTCCTCGAGGACCTGAAGGAAGTGGTCAGCCATCACCGCGGTGACCACGAGCTGCTGCTCGCCGTGGGCGAGCGGCGCCTGCTGCTCGGACCCGACTGGCGCGTGTCCGCCGACGGCGCGTGCCGGGCGGAGCTCGCGAGCCTGACAGGCGCGTCCCGCCTGGTCGCTTAGCTGCCGCCCCCGCTCTACACTGGCCTGGTGCAACCGGTCCACGCACGCGCAGCCACCGAGCTCCACGAGTGCCGCCAGTGCTGCTCGTTCTGCGACCGCGTCGTGCACCCGTCCGGCTGCATCGCATCCGGGTGCCAGTTCCTCTACCTCTACGACGACGAGGAAACCGGCCGCCGCTTCATGGGCTGCCTCAACAAGGTCTTCCGCGGCGAGATCGACCGCGAGCTCTTCGACCAGGCCGAGCGCACCCGCCACGGCTTCGGCGGCGTGAAGATGACCGGCATGCCGCTGCCCCAGTGCCGCTCGTCAGTGGACCGCGCCTACGACGGCTACACCGAGGCCTTCGAGTGCGTGAACCCCGGCTTCTTCACGAAGCCGACCGCGGAGAACGTCGACCCGGCGTTCGACCTGCGCGACAACCTCTAGCGGCGGCATGGACTTCCGGCTCCTTGGCCCGCTCGAGGTGTTCGAGGACAACCGGCCCCTGCCGCTCGGCGGCGCCAAGCAGCGCTCGGTGCTGGCAATCCTCCTGATGCACGCGAACGAACTCGTCACGACCGACCAGCTGATCGACGAGATCTGGGGCGGCGCACCGCCGGCGAAGGCCGCGAAGAACATCCAGGTCCAGGTCTCGAGGTTGCGAAAGGTGCTCGACTCGGGACGCCTTACGACGGGTCCGGGCGGCTATGTGCTCCACATCGGGCCGGACGAGTCCGACGTGGCGCGGTTCGAGCGACTCGTGGCCGAGGCAGGCAGCGCTGCTCCGCAGGGCGCGGCGGAAAGGCTGAGGGAGGCGCTCGCTTTGTGGCGGGGTCCCGCGCTCGCCGACCTCGCCTACGAGGGGTTCGCCCAGCCCGAGATCGCGCGTCTCGAGGAGATGCGGCTGTCGGTGCTCGTGCAGCGAATCGACGCCGACCTGGCGCTCGGACGCCATGCCGAGCTCGTCGGCGAGCTCGAGGCGCTGGTCTCCCGGCACCCGCTCCAGGAGCGCCTCCGCTACCAGCTGATGCTCGCCCTCTACCGCTCCGCACGTCAGGCCGAGGCGCTCGAGGCCTACCGAGTTGCGCGGCGCGAGCTCTCGGAGGAGCTGGGCCTGGAGCCCAGCGAGCAGCTCAGGCAGCTCGAGCAGGCGATCCTGCGCCAGGACCCGAGCCTCGACCTGGGGTCGAGCGGAGGGGAGCACGAGCCGCTCAGGCGCGCGACCACGCCGGACCTCGCGGTCCTCGTCGCCCCCAGCGCCATGGACGCGCTCGGGGAGCTGATCGCGATGGCCAGGTCGCTGGCGATTGCCGATCCCGTGCACGAGCTGATCGTCGCCGCGGTCGTGGAGGCGGGCGAGCTACAGGACGCCACGGCGGCGCTGGCTCGGCACAGGGAGGAGCTCCTGGAGCAGGGCATTTCCGCAAGGACCGCCGCGTTCTCGTCGCCTTCCCGTGGCGAGGACATCACGCGGCTCGCCGAGCAGGAGGGCGTCGACCTGCTCGTGAGCGACTGCCAGGGCGCGGAGCTCGACCCGGAGACGGTGGTCGTGCTCGAGCGCGCGCCGTGCGATGTTGCCCTGCTGGTGGAGCGAGGCGGCTCCATGCGCGAGGGGCCCGTGATCGTGCCCTTCGGCGCCGGCGGCCACGACTGGGCGGCGCTTGCGCTCGGAGCCTGGGTGGCTCGTGCCACCGGCGCTCCGCTGCGCCTGATCGGCATGGCGTCCGGCGGCGAGGACGGGCGCGACGCGAGCCGCCTGCTCGCCGACGCGTCGCTCATCGTCCAGCGCATCGCCGGTATCGGCGCGGAGCCAATGCTCGGGGAACCAGGGCGGCGCGGCATCGTCGAGCTCGCAGAAGGCGCCGGACTGCTGGTGGTCGGGCTGTCCGACCGCTGGCGCCACGAGGGACTGGGCCAGTTGCGCGGCGAGCTGGCCGAGGAGCCGCCCGCTCCCACTGTGTTCGTCCGGCGCGGGGCGCGGCCGGGTGGGCTCGCGCCCGCTGAGACGCGCACCCGCTTCAGGTGGTCGCTCACCGGAGCGATGCGCAGCTAGACGCGTTTTACCTGCGTTTACCGGGCTGTACCCGCGCTGCTACCGCTGACTTGGAGGGTGGTCGCCAACCCCCCGGCCGCACCAGGCGGCCGCCGACAAGGAGGCGACATGCTTCGACTCAGCCACATTCTCACCACCGCGGCTCTCGTGGCGGTGTGCGCGGCTCCGGCGTCCGCCGCGACGTTCGAGCAGCTCCACCCGGGCGACGGGAACGACGGTGCGTCCAAGGCGTGGGCCGACAACGGCTACCGCAGCAGCTACCAGCCGACACCGCCGTCGACGACGGGCGCGGGCCAGGACCTGCGCTCGCCCGACGCGGTTGACGCCGCGGCGCACCGCGGCCTCTATGCGGGCGATCGCGGCGCGTACGTGCTCAACCGTGACTACGGCTCGCCCGACAGGGTCGATGCCGCGCCGCGGAACGCGCCTTCGTACGTGCTCAACCGTGACTACGGCTCGCCCGACGCGGTCGACGCCGCGCGGGATCTGCCTCCGGTGCAGACCGCCGTCCTCGAGCCGCGCGACGTGTCGTCGGGCTTCGACTGGGGCGACGCCGGCATCGGCGCGGCGGGCATGCTGGCCATCTTCAGCATCGCCGCGGGCTGCGCTCTGATGCTGACGGGCCGCAAGCGCCGCCACGGCATCGCGTAGGAACGCAAGTGAGGGACGGCGCCGTCGGCGCCGTCCCTCGTCGTCTGGCCGACCGTCCGGACCAATGGTACGGTCGGCCCAGCCCTCCGGAGAGCAGGATGAAGGCAGCATTTACCCCAGGCACCACCTTTGCTGGCTACCGCATGGAAGCCCTGGTCGGCCGCGGCGGGATGGGCGTGGTCTACCGAGCCACCGATGTGTCGCTTGAACGTCCGGTGGCGGTGAAGCTGATCGCCCCCGAGCTCGCGCAGGACGAGCAGTTCCGTACCCGCTTTCTGCGCGAGCCAAGGCTCGCGGCCTCGCTCGATCACCCGAACGTGATCCCGATCTACGAGGCAGGCGAGCACGATGGCCAGCTCTATCTCGCGATGCGCTACGTGGAGGGCACGGACCTGAAGACCACGCTCGAGCGCGACGGGAAGCTCGCGCCCGACCGGACCATCGAGCTCCTGGCCCAGGTCGCGAGCGCGCTCGACGCCGCCCACGAGCGGGCGCTCGTCCATCGCGACGTGAAGCCAGGGAACGTCCTGATCGACCGGAGCGGACACGTCTACCTGACGGACTTCGGCATCACCAAGCAGACCGGAGCGGACGAGACCGAGACGGGCAGCGTCGTCGGCACGCTCGACTATCTCGCGCCGGAGCAGATCCGCGGCGAGCCGGTCGACGCGCGAACCGACTCATACGCGCTCGCCTGCGTGCTGTACGAGTGCCTGGCCGGAACGCCGCCATTCAGGCGAGGAACCGAGGCCGAGACGCTCTGGGGACACATGCAGGAGGACCCGCCTCCATTACGCGGCCACCCGCGAATGGACCGGGTGCTGCGCACGGGACTCTCGAAGGGGAAGGACGCGCGCTATCCGACCTGCGGCGCGCTGATCGAGGCAGCGGCCGAGGCGCTCGGGGTGGCGACGCCGCGCCCCGCCACGCGTCTTCCGGCACACCGGCGGATCCGGCTCCAGGGCGCCCTGCTCGCCGCCGGCGGCCTCCTTCTCCTCGTCGCGGCCGTTGCGGCCGGGATCGCTGCGCTCGGAGGGGGAGAGGGCGACGACACGGGCGCGACGATGGAGCGAGCGGGCGCGTATGTCCTCGACCCCGCGACCGGCGCGGTCGAGGACGCGATCCCGCTGGGCAGGGCCCCGGCGCAGATCGCCATCGGAGAGGGCGCCATCTGGACCCTGGACGCGAACGACCGGACGATCTCGCGGATCGACCCGCGCGACCGCGCGAACGTGCGCACGTTCAGCACCGCCTCGACACCGACGGACCTCGCGGCCGGCGCCGGCGCCGTGTGGGTCGGCAACGCGTCCCCCAGCGCGCGGTTCGCGAGCTACCCGACGAGCGTGTCGCGCCTCGACCCCGAGTCCGGGGTGGTGGACGCGACCGTCCGCCTCCCCGGCGGCAAGAGCGGGCCGTACTTCCACGGCGGAGGCCAGAACCAGCCAAAGATCGCCGTCTCCCAAGACGCCGTGTGGGTGGTCAATCCGGACCACACGATCTCCCGAATCGACCCTCGGACGAACCGCCGCGTCGCGCGGATCGACGACGTCAGGGCCGAGAGCGTCGCGGCCGGCACGGAGGGCGTCTGGGTAGTCGAGTCGTCATCCGACCCGTTCGAGGCGCCCGGCATCGCGCGGATC
>DASUQG010000043.1:0-10504 GCA_036280695.1 Thermoleophilaceae bacterium | reverse complement strand
AGCAGCTCCTCGTAGAGCGCCGGGTCCTTGCCGCTCGTGCAGATGAAGCCGTCGCCTGCGCGGCCCGCCAGCTTGGCCGCCAGCGGTCCCGAGGCGGCCACGTAGATCGGCACCGGCACCTCCGGGCGATCGTAGATCGTGGCGTTCGAGGCACGGTAGTAGTCGCCCTCGAAGTCCACGCGCTCCTCTGTCCAGAGCCGGCGGATCAGCTCGATCGCCTCCGCGAGGCGGCGGCGGCGCTCCTTGCGACCCGGGAACTCCTCGCCCGTGGCGGGCGTCTCGTTCAGCGCTTCGCCGGTGCCGACCCCCAGGAAGACGCGGCCGGGAGCGAGGCAGCCCAGGGTGCCGAACGACTGGGCAACAACCGAGGGGTGGTAGCGCAGGGTGGGGGTGAGCACGCTGGTGCCGAGCGCGGCGCGCTCGGTGGCCAGCGCGGCCGCGCCGAGCCATGTGAGCGCCGCGGGCGCGTGCCCCCCGTGGTGGCGCCAGGGCTGGAAGTGGTCGGACACGCCGATCATCTCGAGCCCGACCTGCTCCGCCTGCCGCGAGTACTCGAGTAGCTCCACCGGCCCGAACTGCTCCGCGGAGGCCTTGTACCCGAGCTTCACGCGGCCACGGGGAGCGGGTAGTGCTGGCGGATCGCGTAGAGCGTGTCGCGCTCCGCGGCCGGCCGGCCGGCGGCGTGGGCGGCCGCGATCAGGTCGGCCGGCTCGAGCATCACGCCGTGGTAGGACCCCGCCAGGCGGCTGATCGACTCCTCCATGAGCGTGCCGCCGAGGTCGTTGATGCCCCAGTCGAGCGCCTCGGTGGCGGCGTCGAGCCCCATCTTCACCCAGCTCGCCTGCAGGTTCGGGATCGTGCGCCCGAGCGCGAGCCGGAAGGCCGCGGTGTGCCGGAGGTTGTCCTCGCGCGAGATCTCCTCGATCCCGTGGGTGCGCCCCAGCAACGTGTGGAAGGGGATGAACGAGAGCGGCACGAACTCGGTGAACCCGCCCGTGCGCTCCTGGAGCTCACGCACGACGCGCATGTGCTCCGCGAGTTCCCAGGGCTCCTCGATGTGCCCGAACATCACGGTCACGGTGGTGCGGACGCCGGCCGCGTGGGCGGCCTCGATGATCTCCACCCAGCGCGCGACCGGGAGCTTGTTCGGGGAGATGCGCTGGCGCACCCCGTCGTGGAGCACCTCGGCGGCCGTGCCCGGCGTCGAGCCGAGGCCGGCGGCCAGCAGACGCTCGAAGACCTCCGCGAGCGGGAGCCCGCCCGCCATGAAGTGCAGCTCCATGGGCGAGTAGGCGTGCAGGTGGATCTGCGGCGCCTCGTCCTTGGCCACGCGCAGCCAGCCCTCGTAGTCCTCGATCGTCCAGTCGGGGTGGATGCCGGACTGCATGCAGATCTCGGTGGCGCCGAAGGCCACGGCCTCGCGCACGCGGCGGCGGAACTCCTCCTCGTCGTGCTCGTAGGCGTCCGGGGAGCGCCGCCCCTGGCCGAAGCCGCAGAACGCACAGCCGACCGTGCACACGTTGGAGACGTTGATGTTGCGGTTGACCACGAACGTGACCGTCTCGCCGGCCAGCTCGCGCCGGAGCGAGTCCGCCGCCTGGCGCATGTCCTCGACGGCCTCCGGGCGCGTCTCGGCGAACAGCGCGGTGAGCTCGTCCTCGCCGAGCGCGCCGCCCGACCGCGCTCGCTCGATCGCCGCCGGCACCAGGTCGCGCCTGATCGTGCGCTCCTCTCGGCGCCCAGAGCCGGCGCGCGGGATGAACGACCAGTACTTCACCTTGATCGCGTCGAGCACGCCCTGCTCGAGCCAGTCCGGGTTCATGTACTGCGGGTAGACGCAGAGGCGCTCGGAGAGCGCCGCCCCGCGGGGTGCGAGCCGCTTGCGCATCTCGTGAACGGACGGGAAGGGGTGCTCGGGGGAGATGTGGTCGCCGTTCGCGGACAGGCCGCCCAGATCGGTGGCGCCCTCGTCCACGAGCGGCAGCCACCAGTCCGACAGGTTCGGCGGGATCTGGATGCCCACGTCCGGCATCAGCCGCTGGCATTCGCGCACGAGCGTCCGCATGTCGTCGAGCGTGATCTCCGTGGCCCACGGGGGAAGCGGCTCGGCCACGCCGGCCGCACCGGTGCTCTGCGACCGCTCGGCGACCTCCGCGGGCTCCTCGCCGTAGTAGCGGCGGTGCGGCACGAAGTTCTGGAGGATCACCTCCTGGAGGTGCCCGTACTCGGCGTGCACGGCCGCCAGCGCCTCGAGCGCCTCCACGCGGTCCTGCTCGGTCTCCCCGATCCCCACGAGGATGCCGCTCGTGAACGGGATGCGCAGCTCGCCGGCCGCACGGATCGTCTCGAGCCGCAGAGCCGGGTCCTTGGTGGGCGATCCCTGGTGGGCCACGAGGTCGGGGCGCAGCGACTCGAGCATCATCCCCTGCGAGGCCGTGACCTCGCGCAGCCGGGCGAGCTCCTCGCGCGACAGCGCGCCCAGGTTGGTGTGCGGAAGCAGGCCCCGCTCGAGCGCCCGCTCGCAGCACCAGGCCACGTAGGCCACGAAGTCCTCGAACCCGAGCTCGGCCAGGCGCGCCCGCACGCCCGGATGGTGCGCCGGGTCGTCGCCCGTGAGCACCAGCAGCTCCTTCACCCGCCTCCGCACCGCGCCGTCGAGCAGGCGCTGGACCTCAGCGGGCTCGTGGAGGTGCGCCTGGTGCGTCGCGAAGGCGCAGTACTTGCAGTGCGAGACGCACGTCCGCGAGAGCGACAGCGTCAGGTTCCGGGAGAAGGTGACGCGGCGCGGGGCCACGCGGCTGGACGCTACAGCACGGTTCCCGCGGGCAAGCCGCGGGCTCAGCCCCGGAACGCGAAGGGGAAGTAGTTCGCGTAGCCCTCGTTGCCACCGAGAGCCTTCAGCTGTGCGCTGGCTGCGTCGAGGGCGTCCTCGTAGCGCGAGCTCCAGTGCGCGCGGGCGGCGCTGCGCTGGCGGTTCGCCACGTACCCCACGAAGGTGTTGTAGATGCGCCCGGCGTAGTAGTCGCCGCTCACGCCGTGGCTGCCGCCGACCTTGAACTCGCGCACCTTCCTGAGCTGCGTGTTGAAGGTCGCGCAGGTGCCGAACGAGTTGGCGGCCTGCTGGTAGGCGAGGCGCTTGCGCTGGGCCTGGACGCCGGCCTGGAGGACCGGGTCCGAGAGCGGCGTGTCGAAGCGGCGCAGGAAGCGCTCGAAGAAGGGCGTGTACACCTGGACCCAGGCGCCCTCCTCGGCCACCTCGTGGAGGTCGCCCCAGAGGGCCCTCGCGCCACGCGTGTAGGCGTTCCGCTGCGCGCGGTCGCGCACACGGCGGATGCGCGTCCAACCCGGGCCCTTCGTCCGGCACGGCCCGAGCGCGCCCGTGGCGGCGCGCCTGCGCGCGCTCACGTCGCCGTCCGCGGCGCGCTTCTGCTTCGAGAGCTCCACGATGGCGCTCTCGATGCGCGTGACGTCGGCGGGCTTGGGCGACTGAGCCGCGGCGGGAGCGGCGAGCGCGAGGAACGCGGCTGTGAGCGCGATGGCGACCCGAGCGGTCATCCCGACAAAGATCGGCCGGCGGCGGCGCGGCTTGAGCCCGCGGCCGTAGGATCGGTGCCGGATGCTCTTCCGGCAGGACGTTCTGCGCCGCATCGGTGAGGGCGAGGTGACGCTTGCGTTCCGGCGCTGGCGGCGTGCGACCGTGAAGGCGGGCGGGACGCTGCGAACGCGCGTGGGCGTGCTGGCGATCGACTCGGTCGAGCTCATCGACGAGAGGCACGTGACCGATGCCGACGCCCGCCGTGCTGGCGCGGCGGACCGCGGGGAGCTGCTCGCCGCGCTGCCAGGCGATGGCGCGCTGCATCGGATCGAATTCAGGCTCGCGGGGCCCGACCCGCGCATCGCGCTGCGCGAGCGCAGCAAGATCTCGCCCGCGGAGCGCGCTGAGATCGACGCGCCTCGCGCGCCTGGACGCCGCGAGCAGGCACGGGCCGTGGACCGCAGCGGCGCTCGACCTGATCGCCGAGCGCCCCGGCACGCGTGCGCCCGATCTGGCGGCCTCGCTCGGCCGCGAGACCGCCCGCTTCAAGGCGGACGTGCGCAAGCTCAAGGAGCTCGGGCTAACGGAGAGCCTCGAGGTGGGCTACCGGCTCTCGCCGCGCGGGCGGGCCTACTGCGGATACAGCGGCGTAGCGCGGAAGCGCTCGCGCAGGAGCTCGAAGGCCGGTTTGCGCACGCCCTCGTAGGTGATCAGCCCCTTGTGGTGGCGCGTGTTCGGCTCGAACTCCGGCGGGCGCCGCCCGGCCCCGCCCTGCCAGCCGGGGAAGATCTCGAACTCGCGGAGGGTCCAGTAGATCGCTCCCGAGAGGACGGGGGAGCGGTCGATCACGTCGAGCGTGCGCGCGGCGTGGAAGGTCTGGAACGGGTAGCCGCCCTTCAGGTCGGGCGGCGCGTCGGCGAGCTCGGGGCGGCCCTCGGAGCCCCACTCGGTCATCACGATCGCCTGCGCCGGGTAGAGGTCGCGCAGCTCGCGGATGTAGGGCTCGAGCAGGCTGAAGTCCTCGACCCAGGGGTACCAGCCGAAGTACTGGTTCAGCCCGATCAGGTCGAACGAGTGGTACGTGAACTGCTCCGCGAAGCCGAGGCGGCCCTTGATGTCGACCGAGATCGGGAGCGTCGGGTCGAGGTCGCGCGCCTGGGCCTGTGCCTCGAGCAGGAAGCGCTTTGTGCCGGGCTTGTTGTCCGGGGTGAAGCTGAGCTCGTTGGCCACCGAGTGCGTGAGCACCGAGGGGTGGCTGCGCCCGGCGGTGACGGTGCGCCGCACGCTGCGCAGCGCGCGCTCGCGCTCACTCGGGCGCCAGAGTAGGTGCACACCATGGTCGCGCTGCCAGATCGGTGCCTCGTTCCACACCAGGATTCCGGCGCGGTCGAGGCGCGCGAGCAGCCGCTCGTTCAGGAGGTAGTGGGCGCGCGTCACGTTCGCGCCGAGCTCCTCGAGGTCGGCGACGATGCGGTCCATGTCCGCGCCGGTGAGGGCGGCGCCGGAGCCCGGCATGTCCTCGTGGATCGACGCGCCGCGCAGCTGGACGAGGCGGTTGTTCAGCCACAGGCGCCCGCGCTTCACCTCCACGGAGCGCAGGCCGATCCGGCGACGCTCGCGCTGCACCACCCGTCGCCGCTCTCGCACGGTGATCTGCGCCGTGTAGAGCTGGGGATTCTCGGGCGACCACAGCTGCGGAGCCGGCACCCGCATCGACAGCCGGAGGCGCCGCTGCTGCGAGCGCTGCCGCGGGAGCCGGAAGCTCTGCTTGGTCACGCGGCCGCTCGGCGAACGCAGCCGGACGTCCACGGTGGGGGCGATCGAGCGCTCGGCGCGGCGCTGAAGCTTTCCGTCGAGAAGCAGCTCTGCGCGGCATCCGCGAGCAGGCCCGCGGCAGCTCACGCGCGACATCGTGCCGAGGTCCTCGATGTGCGCCGGCCCGGCGGGTACCAGCGCCACCGGCCGCACGATCCCGTTCCAGTTCCACCAGCCCTCTGGGAGGCCCGGGTTCTTGCGGCCGTCGACGATCACCACCAGCTTGTTCTGCCGGCCCGGCCGCAGGCCGCGGGCCTCGTACGTGAAGGGGGTGTACGGATCCACGTGGCGGCCGAGGCGGCGCCCGTTCAGGAACACGGTCGCGCTGCGGCGCACGCTCTCGAAGCGGAGCAGCCAGCTGAATCCGCGCGGGGCCGGCGGGCCGCGGAAGCTCACGCGGTAGCGGCGCACCTGGCCGGGATACAGCTCGGGAAGGGCGCGCGTGTCGAACACGCTTGGCACGCTGGTGGGCGACCAGTCGCCGGGCACCTGCGCGGCGAGGCCGGCCGCGGTGGCCGGTGCGGACGGGGCGGCGCTCTCCGGCGCCGTCTCCTCGGGAGGAGCCTCCTGCGGCGGCGCCGGGGCGCCCACCTCGGTGCGCATCTCCCAGCCCTCCGAGAGGGCGCGCTCGCGCGGCGGCGCTGCCTGCGCGCTCGACGGCGCGCCCGCGGCGAGGAGCGCCGCGGCGATGGCGATCGGGAATGCCGCAGGGACGGACGGGCGCCGCATCACGGCAGTCACCGTAGCCAGATGTGACGATTCCGTCTGAGAGAGTTCGCCCGTGCCGCCGCTCGCAGCAGGGGTCGAGTTCCTCGACGCGCCGCTCGCCGTATTCGGCGTGCTGCTGGTGGCCGGCGCGCTCATCTCCGGGCTCGCGCGCCGGTCATTCCTGTCCCTGACGGCGGCCTTCGTGGTCGCGGGCTTTCTGCTCGGCGAGGGCGGGCTCGAGGTGCTGGAGCTCGATCCCACGTCGCAGTTCGTGCAGGGGCTCGCGGTCGTCGCGCTGATCGTGATCCTGTTTCGCGACGGCCTCGAGGTGGAGGCGGAGATGCTCCAGGAGGCCTGGCATCTCCCGGTCCGGAAGCTCGTGCTCGCCATGCCGCTCACGTGCGTGCTGGTGGCCCTCGCGACCCATGCGCTCACGGACCTCGGCTGGACCGAGTCCTTCCTCTTGGGCGCCCTGCTCTCGCCGACCGATCCGGTGCTGTCCTCCGCGGTGATCACAAACCCGCGCGTGCCCCGGCTGATCCGCCACTCGCTCAACCTCGAATCGGGCTTGAATGACGGCCTCGCGCTGCCGGCGGTGCTCGCGTTCACTGCCGCCGCCGCGGGCGAAGAGGACTTCGTGTGGTGGGAGTTCGTGCTCCAGGACGTGCTGGTCGGGCTGCTGTCGGGTCTGGCGGTGGCGTTCGTGGCGTCGCGGCTGATGCCGAGCGGCCGCGCGCTCGGGCACGCGATCAGCTCGCATCAGAAGGCGCTCTACGGCCTCGGCGTGGCGTTCACCGCGTATGGCACGGCGACGCTGCCGCCGGAGGGCAACGGCTTCATCGCGGCGTTCGTGGCCGCGATCGCGCTCGGGATCTGGCGCCCGGACATCCGCGAATGCTTCGAGGCGCAGAGCGAGGACCTGGTCGAGATAGTGAAGCTCGGGATCTTCGTCGTCTTCGGCGCGATCATCACGCTCGACGGCCTGTTCGGCGACGGCTGGGCGGCCGTCGGGGTCGTGGCCTTCACCCTGCTGGTGGCCCGGCCGGTCGCGGTGTTCGCCGCGCTGACCGGCACGCGCCAGGTGGACACTGCGCAGAAGGCCTTCATGGCGTGGTTCGGACCGAAGGGAGTGGCCACCATGGTGTTCGCCCTGTTCGTGCTCGGCTCGGCGGTCCCGGACGGCGAGCGGATCGCCAACATCGCCGCGCTCGCCGTGCTCGTCTCGATAGTTGCCCACGGACTCAGCGACCATGCGGGAGTGCAGTGGATCACGCGCCGGAAGCTGGACGCGAACTGACGCACGACGGCCGCGCGGGGTAGTACATTGCTCCCGCCCCTGGCAGGGGCGACGGGGAAGATTCTTCAACTGGGGGCTCCTATGCACGCTTTGCGCTCGCGGACCGGCGTGGTCTCGATCACGGTCTCCGCCGCCGTTCTTCTCGCTCTGCCGGTGGTCGCCGCCGGCCAGGTCCCGGGGGTGGACTAGGTGGTCGGTGGCGTCACGGACACCGCCGAGAGCGTTGCTCCCGTGCCGCTGCCGGCGCTGCCGGCGCCGCCGGCCCAGCAGGCGCCGGCGTCGAAGCCGCCCGCCGCCGCTCCCGCGCCCGCGCAAGCAGCTCCCGCGCCGAATGCCGCGGCGCCCGCAGCCCCGCGCCACTCGGCGACCGCCGCGGCGCCGCGGGCGGCCTCGAGCTCCGGGAAGGCCTCCGGGCGCAGCGCGTCAGCGGCACAGGCGGCTGACAAGGACGACGGCGGCGTGAGAGCACGCAGCGCGTCTGACGCGCCCGCGCGCGCGAGCCAGGACGACTCGGCGGACGAGTCGGGCGGCGGCTCGGACCTGGCGAGTGCGGCGGGCGACCTGCCCGAGGACGCCGGCCCCGACACGCTGCCGTTCACCGGGCTGCGGCTCGCGCTGATCCTCATGGCCGGCCTCGCCGCCATGGCGGGTGGCCTGGTGCTTCGGCGGAGTGCAGGCAACGCCAGGCGCTGATGTAGCCACCCCCGGCCGCTGAAGTAGATTCCCGGGCATGGAGACCTGGGACATCGCTTCGCTGGACGTTCAGCCCCACCAGCCCGAGGTGCTGCGGAGCGACCCGGAAGCGCGCGTGATCGCGATCAACCTGCCGGCCGGCGAGCGCCTCCAGGAGCACCAGGTCCACGAGCGCGCCTGGGTGGTGGTCGCGGCAGGCGAGGTGGAGTTCGAGGAGGACGGCAGATCGGTCGCCGGCGGCTGTGGCTTCGTCGCCCATTTCGACCCCAAGCAGCCGCACGAGGTGCGCGCCACGAGCGACGCCTTGCTCGTCCTACTGCTCGCCCCGTGGCCGGGCGTGGGGCATCCCAGCCAGCGCTAGCATCCGCAGAGCATGGACCCCACGCGGAAGCGAAAGCTCCGGCTCGTCGTCGCGCTCAGCGCCGCGCTGCTGCTCGCCACGGCGTTGATCTACACGAGCTTCAGCGCGTCCACGGAGGCCAGCAAGCCGAGCGAGATCAAGCCCGGGCGCTCGTACGAGGTGACCGGCAAGGTCGTTAAGGGCTCGATCCAGCATCGCGGCGACGACCTGCGCTTCCGAATCCGCGACCGCGATGGGACCCAGTCGGTGCCGGTCGAATACACCGGGGTCGTTCCCGACCCGTTCCGGGAGGGCCGCGAGGTGATCGTGTCGGGCGAGCTCGAGAACGGCACCTTCGTGGCCGAGCGCGACTCGCTCGTCACGAAGTGCCCGTCGAAGTTCACGAAGAGCTGACGTGGAGGGGGTCGGGTCCGCCTGCCTCGCCGTCGCGCTGCTGACGGCGCTCTACGCCGTCGCCGCCTCGATCTACGGGGGGCGCACCCGGCGCCGCGCGTGGATCAGCTCCGGCCGCCGCGCGATGTACTGCGTGGCGGCGCTCAGCGTCACGGCCTTCGCCCTGCTCGAGTCGGCGTTCCTGCGCTCGGACTTCTCGTACGCGCTCGTGGCCGAGGGCTCGTCCAGGGACACGCCGACCTTCTACAAGGTCACCGCGGTCTGGGCCACGCAGGACGGCTCGCTGCTGCTCTGGGTGACCCTGCTGTCGATCTTCTCGACCACCGTGCTGTTCCTGACGCGGCGCTCGCTGCGCGACATCACGCCCTGGGCGACCGCGGTGCTCGGCTGCATCGCAGCTTTCTTCCTGCTGCTGATGGTCGGCTGGGAGAACCCGTTCGACACGCTCGCGGTGCCGCCCCCGGACGGCGCGGGCCTGAACCCGCTGCTGCGCCACCCGGCGATGATGATCCACCCGCCGATGCTCTACACGGGCTACGTGGGGTTCTCGATCCCGTTCGCGTTCGCGATCGGGGCGCTGATCGCGCGCCGGACGGGCGCCGACTGGATCCGCGCCACCCGGCGCTTCGCGCTGATCGCGTGGACCTTCCTCGGCACAGGGATCATGCTCGGCGCGCTCTGGTCGTACACGGAGCTCGGCTGGGGCGGCTACTGGGCCTGGGACCCGGTCGAGAACGCGTCGGTGATGCCCTGGCTCGTGGGCACCGCCTTCCTGCACTCGATCATGGTCCAGGAGAAGCGCGGGATGCTGAAGGTCTGGAACGTGTCGCTGATCTGCGCCACCTTCACGCTGGCGCTGATGGGCACCTTCCTGGTGCGGAGCGGGATCCTCGAGTCGATCCACGCGTTCGGCGCGTCCACGATCGGCGTCCAGTTCCTCGTCTTCATCGGCCTCGTGATAGCCGTGTCCGCGGGGCTGATCATCGCGCGCCTGCCCTACCTGCGCTCGGAGGCGAGGCTCGACTCGCTGCTCTCGCGTGAGGCCTTCTTCCTGCTGAACAACCTCGTGCTCGTGGGGCTCTGCCTCGTGATCCTGTGGGGAACGTTCGTCCCGCTGATCTCTGAGGCGATCACCGGCACCGAGGCGAGCGTCGGGCCGCCGTGGTTCAACCGGCTGGTCACGCCGCTGGCGCTCGTGCTCGTGCTGCTGACGGCGATCGGGCCGATGCTCGCGTGGCGGCGGTTCTCGCCGTCCTCGCTGCGGCGGATCCTCACGGTGCCGCTCGCAGTGGTCGCGGTCGTGCTCGTGGTGCTGCTGGCGCTGACCAACGCGGCGGACAGCCCTCCCTCGCTCGCCATGTTCTGCCTGGTGGCGTTCGTACTGGCGGCTGTGGGGCAGGAGCTCTGGCGCGGCACGGTGGCGCGCCGCACCGTGAGCGGCGAGTCCTGGCCGCGCGCCCTGGCGCGCCTCACCGGTCGCAACCGCCGCCGCTACGGTGGTTTCCTCGTGCACGCGGGCATCGCGGTGCTGTTCCTCGGCGTGGCGGCGTCCTCGGCGTTCCTCGACCAGCGCGACGTGCGCCTGTCGCCCGGGGAGTCCTTCGAGGTGAACGGCTACGACGTGACCTACCGCGAGGCCACGGCCAAGCTCGGCGGCGACTCCGCCGGGACCGGCGCGCCGATCTCCTTCGGCGCGGTGCTC
>DASUQG010000042.1:0-10727 GCA_036280695.1 Thermoleophilaceae bacterium | reverse complement strand
GGCGCAGCGGCCGCGGGTGCGGCTTCTGCGGCTGGGGACGTTCAATCAGCCCACCGATGTCGCAGCCCCGCGCGGCGACAAGCGTCGCTTCGTGGTGGAGCGCGAGGGCACGATCCGGATCGTCCAGCGGGGTCGGGCGCTCGCGCGGCCGTTCCTCGACATCTCGGACCGGGTCACGTCGGGCGGCGAGAGCGGCCTGCTCTCGATGGCGTTCGCGCGTGACTACGCGAGCTCGCGGCGCTTCTACGTCTACTACACCGACCAGCAGGGCTTTCTTCAGATCGACCAGTTCCGGGCCGCGGCCGGAGCGCCGAACCGGGCCGACGAGTCATCGCGCCGCTCGGTGATCCGGGTCGCGCACCACCGCGGCAACCACAAGGGTGGTCAGGTGCAGGTGGGCCCGGACGGCATGCTCTACGCGGGCTTCGGCGACGGCGGTGGCGGCGGCGACCCGGACGAGAACGCGCAGAACCTCGGCCGCATCCTCGGGAAGCTGATCCGCATCGACCCGCGCCCGGATGGCGGCTACTCGATCCCCGCCGGCAACCCGTTCCGCGGCCGCGCGGGTGCTCGCCCGGAGATCTACGCGTACGGCCTGCGCAACCCGTACCGCTTCTCGTTCGACCGCCGGCGCGGGCACCTGGTGATCGGCGACGTCGGCCAGGACGCGATCGAGGAGATCGACTTCGTGCCGGGCCGCGCCGAGGGCCGCCCGCCCCGCGGCGGCTACAACTTCGGCTGGGACGTCTTCGAGGGCCGCAGCCGTTACGAGAGCGGCAGCGCGCCCGGCCACGTCCCGCCCGTGCTCCAGCATTCGCAGGACGCGGGCTTCTGCTCGATCATCGGCGGCTACGTGATCCGCGACCGCGCGCTCGGCCGCGGCTGGACGGGCCGCTACGTCTACGGCGACTACTGCGACGGCACGATCCGCGTGGCCCACCTGCGCCGTCCCAACGCACCCTCACGCGCCACCCGGCTTCGCGTGGGGGCGCTCGTCTCGTTCGGCGAGGACGGCCGCGGCCGCGTCTACGCGGTCTCGCTGAACGGGCCGGTGTACCGCATCGGCCGCCGCTGAGCGGCCGAGCGGGCTAGCCGCCCAGGTTCACCCAGACGGTCTTGTTCTCGAGGTAGGCCTCGAGCCCGTCGCGGCCGTGCTCGCGTCCCACTCCCGATGCCTTGAAGCCGCCAAATGGGGCAGAGGGGTCGCCCGCGCTCCAGGTGTTGATCCAGATATCGCCGGCGCGCAGGAGCGCCGCGAGCTTGTGGGCGGCGGCGATATCGGTCGTCCAGACGCCGGCGGCCAGCCCGTACTCGGTGTCATTCGCCCGTCGCGCGACCTCCTCGATGCTGTCGTACGGCAGCGCCACCAAGACCGGGCCGAAGATCTCCTCGCGCGCGATCGTGAGGTCGTCATCGGTGGCGCTGAACAACGTCGGCTCCACGAACCAGCCATCGCCCTCGCGCGCGTTGCCGCCGGTCACGAGCTCGGCGCCCTCCGACTTGCCGGACTCGATGTAGCCGCGCACCCGCTCCTCCTGCTCGGCGGAGATCAGTGGGCCCATCTGCGTGTCGGGGTCGAGCCCCGCGCCCAGCCGCGCCCGGCCGGCCGCCTCGGCCAGGCCGGACAGCACGTCGTCGTACTGGTCCTTGTGCACGAACAAGCGCGAGCCCGCGTTGCAGGCCTGGCCGGTGTTGTAGTAGATCGCCTGGTAGGCGCCCTTGACGGCCGCCTGAAGGTCGGCGTCGGGCAGGATGATGTTCGGTGACTTGCCGCCGAGCTCGAGGGTGACCCGCTTGAGTGCCCGGCCCGCCTTCGCGCCGATCTCACGCCCCACCGCTGTCGACCCGGTGAACGCGATCTTGTCCACCCCGGGGTGGTCCACCAGCGCGGCGCCGGTCTCGCCGTCGCCGGTGATCACGTTGAGCACGCCCTCGGGGAGCCCCGCCTCCAGCGCCAGCTCGCCGAGCCGCAGTGCAGTCAGGGGAGTCTGCTCGGCCGGCTTCAGGACGATCGTGCACCCCGCCGCCAGAGCCGGCGCGACCTTCCACGCCGCCATCAGCAGCGGGAAGTTCCACGGGATGATCTGCCCGGCCACGCCGACCGGCTCCTTGCGCGTGTAGCAGTGCATGTTGGGCTGGGCCACCGGCAGCACCTCGCCGGTGATCCGCGTGGGCCAGCCCGCGAAGTAGCGCAGGTGCGCGGAGGCGAGCGGCACGTCCACGCGCCTCGCCATCTTCACCGGCTTGCCGTTGTCGAGCGACTCGAGCTGCGCCAGCTCGTCGGCATTGGCGTCGATGGCATCGGCCAAGGCGAGCATCGCTCGCGTCCGCTCGGCTGCCGCGATGCCGCTCCAGCGCCCGTCCTCGAACGCCTCGCGCGCCGCGCCCACGGCGCGGTCCACGTCCTCGGTGCCGGCGTAGGGGACCTCCGTGATCACGCGCCCGGTGGCGGGGTCGAACGTCTCGAAGCTGCGCCCGTCGGCCGCCTCGAGGCGCTCCCCGCCGATCACGAGCCGGTGCGGGCCGGCGGCGAAGGAGCGCGCGGCTTCGGAGAGGGCGTCGGGCAGTGTGGCGGCGTCGGTGCTCATGCCGCCGGATGCTACGAGAAGCGGAGCTCCACGCCCCCCAGTGCGTCGAGCTCGAGGCGGACCGTGTCGCCGGGCGACGCCCGGTGTGGAGGAACCAAAACACCGGTGATGATGCGGTCACCCTGCTCGAGCTGCTCGCCTGCGTCTCCGAGGCGCCGCTGTATCGCCTCAACCATGGCGCCGAGGTTCGCCGCAGTCTGCTCCGCGCTCAGCGCGTGCTGCTCCTCGCCGTTCACGAGGATGCGGCCCGCGCCCGGCTCGCGAGTCTCGACCCGGGGCCCGAAGGCCACAGCACGGTGAAAGATGTTCCCCGCGAGGATCTGCTCGAGACCGAGGTCGAGGTCCGGTGGGTCGGTGAGCTCGAGGGCGGGCAGCAGTGCTGCGATCGAGCGGCCGTCGCTGCCGAGCTCGACTGCCACCTCGCTCTCCACGAGCACCGGATGCTCGTCCCATTCGTCCTCGACCAGGCTGTCGGTGGTCAGGAAGCCCGCCAGCGGGGCGTCGATGCCGAGCTTCTCCTGGATCTCCGGCAGGTTGAAGCCGACCTTCCACCCGATCGGCTGCGCTCCCTGCGCCAGGATCTCGCGCCGGCGCGTGAGCATGGCGGCGGTGCCGCGCTCGACACTCACGGTGTCATCACGATCTTGAGGGCCTCGCGGCGGTCGTAGACCGCGTATGCCTCGGCCGCGTCCTCGAGCTTCATGTGGTGCGTCACGAGCGGCCCGGGGTCGAGCACTCCGCCGCTCAGCATCGCGAGCACGCGGTCCACGTGGCCGATCACGTTTGCGTGCCCCGTCTTGAGCGTGAGCGCCTTGATCCAGACGATCCCCATGTGCACCTCGACCCGCTCCGCGTAGACGCCGATCGCGGAGACGGTCCCGGCCTTGCGCGTGACTCGGCACGCGAGTTCGAGCGCGTCGGGATGGCCGACCGCGTCGATGGCCGCGTCCACGCCACGCCCGTCCGTGGCGGCCTTCACCGCCGCACGCGGATTGCCCTCTGTGAGGTGCACGGCCTCGGCGCCGAAGGAGCTCGCCAGGCCGAGGCGCTCCTCGACGCTGTCGATCGCGATCACGTGTGCGGCGCCCGCCGCCTTGGCGGCCTGCACGGCGCAGAGCCCGACCGGGCCCAGCCCGAGCACGGCGGCGGTGTCGCCCGGGCGGATGTTCGCCTGATCGATGGCGTGCCAGCCGGTGCCCATCACGTCGCCGGCGAACAGTGCGATGTCGTCGGACATGCCCTCCGGCACGCGCCGCAGCGTCAAGTTGGCGTGCGGCACGAGCACCTGCTCCGCCTGCGCCCCCTGGAGCGACCCGAGCGTCTTCCCGTGTCCGAAGACGCGGCCCTCGTCGCACTTGTGGAAGTCACCGCGCCGGCAGAAGAAGCAGTTCCCGCAGGCCGAGCAGTAGCAGCCGAGTACGCGGTCGCCCTCGGCCACCTGCGTCACGCCGTCGCCGGCGGCGACGACCGTGCCCACGAACTCGTGCCCGAGCGTGAAGCCGGGCTCGATCAGAACTCGGCCGTGGTAGATGTGGAGATCCGAGCCGCACACGCCGGTGGCCTCCACGCGCACCACCGCGTCGTCGCGCTCGAGCAGCTCGGGCTCTGGGCGCTCCTCCAGCTGGACCTCGCCGGGCGCCTGAAAAGTCACCGCTTGCATACCTGCCGCACGCTATAGCGTGCGCGCCCGTGACCGAGGCGTTCTACTTGCTCGACGGCGATCGCGTGCTGCCGAGCGAGCTCACCCGCGGGCCCTGGGACCCGAACTCGCAGCACGCCGGCCCGCCGTCGGCGCTGCTGGGCCGGGCGATCGAGCGCTGCGAGCCGCGCGAGGGCATGCGTGTGGGCCGTATCACGGTCGAGATCCTTGCGCCGGTCCCGATCGCGCCGCTCACCGTGAGCGCCCGGGTGATCCGGCCCGGGCGCAGCGTCGAGATGCTGGAAGCGTCTCTCGAGGGGCCCGACGGCGAGGTGATGCGGGCGCGCGGCTGGCGCCTGAGCATCGGCCACGTCGGCGCCGACTGGGAGCAGGACGGCCGGCCGCCCGGGCCGGAGGACGCGAAGGCGCTGGAGTTCTTCCCCACCGGCGAGAAGGTCGGCTGGCACACCGCGATGGAGATCGTGTTCTCCCGCGGCGAATTCCTCACACCCGGGCCCGCCACGGTGTGGATGCGCCCGCGGGTGGCGCTCGTCGAGGGCGAGGTGATCACTCCGCTTCAGCGCGTGCTCGTGGCGGCCGACGGCGGCAACGGCGTGAGCGCGCCGCTCGACTGGAGCCGCTTCGTCTTCATCAACACCGACCTCAGCGTGCACCTGTTGCGCCCGCCCGAGGGCGAGTGGGTCTGCCTCGACGCCGTCACTCACGTGGACGGGATCGGCATGACCGACACGGCCCTCTGGGATGAGCGTGGGCGCATTGGCCGCGCGGCACAGACCTTGCTCGTGCGGCAGCGGTCGTAGACTTCGCGCCGCCCCAACTAATCGAGAGGACTCTGCATAGTGGCCTACTTCAAGGACGCGGACGAGGTGTACGCGTACATCGGCAAGCTGTTCGAGCAGCTCGCCGAGGACGAGGAGCTGTCGCCCAAGTTCCAGAAGGCGAACACGATCGTCCAATACCAGTACCGCGATCCGGAGTCCCAGATCACCGTCAAGCTGATCGAGGGCGAGGACGGGCAGGTGGACTGCGGGCCGACCAACATGGAGCCCGAGGTCGTGATGTCCATGGAGGCCGACACCGCCCACCGCTTCTGGCTCGGCAATGTGAACGTGACCGTGGCGCTCGCCCGCGGTCAGATGAAGGCCAAGGGGCCGGTGGCGAAGATCCTCAAGCTCGTGCCGCTCGTGAAGCCCGTGTTCCCGCGCTACCGCGCGCTGCTCGAACAGGACGGGCGCAAGGACCTGCTCGAGGCCGCCTGATGGAGGCCGGCTCCGCGCTCGACCGGACGCCGCTCCGCGGGTTCAAGGACTTCTACCAATACGCCAGCACGACCCGCGTGATCTCGGGTCGCAACCTGCTCGAGTCGACCGGCTTCGAGTTCCAGAAGGAGGGCGCCCGGCGCGTCTTCATCGTGACCGACGGCGTGATCCGCGGCACGGGCCTGGTCGAGCGCGTCGAGGCCGGCGTGACCGACGGCGGGCTCGAGGTGGCGGGCGTCTTCGACGACGTGCCCCAGGACTCGTCCGCTGACGTCTGCGACCGCTGCGCCGCTGCGGCCAAGGAGGCGGGAGCCGACTCGTTCCTGGCGGTGGGCGGCGGCTCCGTAATGGACACCGCGAAGGTCGCGGACGCGGTCTTCACCCACGGCGGCAACGCACGCGACCAGGAGGGCTTCTTCCTCATGCCGCGCGCCGACGACGGCATGGGCCGGCCGCTCGAGATCGCCCCGCTGGCCTGCATCCCCACCACGGCGGGGACCGGCAGCGAGGTCTCCATGGCCGCCGTGATCAAGGTGCCGGACGAGAACGTGAAGATCGAGATCGCCGACTTCCCGCTCTTTCCGCGGCTCGCGATCCTCGACCCGGACAGCACGCGCACTCTGCCCCCGGCAATTGCGGCCGCCACCGGTATGGACGCGATGACGCACGCGATCGAAGGCTACGTCTCGGTGGACTGGAGCCCCCATCAAGACGCCCGTTCCCTGCACGCGCTCCGAATGATCCGCGACAACCTCGAGCGCGCGGTCGGGCAAGGCGAGGAGGACGAGGAGGCGCGCGGCAACATGCTGATCGCGGCGAACCTCGCGATCACGATCGCGCTCGGCTCGGTCCACGCGATGTCGCATCCGGCGGGCGCGCACTTCGGGGTGCCGCACGGCGTGGCGAACGCCATCCACCTGCCGCACGTGATCCGGCACAACGCGCAGGGCTCGTCGGACATTGCCGACCGCTACCGCGACATCGGCGAGATCTTCGACGTGAGCGACCGCGAGATCGGCGATGCGCTGGCCGACTACATCACCGAGCTGACCGGCCGGCTCGGACTTCCCACGCGGCTCTCGCAGGTCGGCGTCCCGGAGGACGGCATCCCGGCCCTCGTGGAGGGCGCGATGGGCGACGGCACCACGCTCCTGAACCCGCGCGAGATGTCGGAGGAGGACTACGCGGAGCTGTACCGCAGGGCCCTCTGAGCCTCGGCCATCTCCTTCAGCGTGGCCTTGGCCGTGTGCTTGGGGCGCCAGCGCAGCTGCTTCTTCGCGCGCTCGGTCTTCATCAGAACCGGCTTTTTGACCGAGTGGATCCACGCCACCGTCTCCGGCATGAGCGGTAGGCGCGTGGCCACCTCGGCCGTGGCTTCCACGAGCGGCTTGGGGACCGGCACGGAGTACCAGCCCAGCGCGTCGGCCACGTCCGACATCGTGAGCGTGCCGCTCGCCGCCAGGTTGTAGGGGCCGGGCTCGCCGAGTCCGCGCACAGCCGCCGCGAACGCGCTCGCCACGTCGTCCTCGTGCACGAGCTGGAAGCGGATGCCCGGGTCCGGGATCACGGGCTTCAGCACGGGCAGCGAGCCGAGCAGGCGCGCGACCCGCTCGGGCATCGCCTCGCTGAGGCGGTAGTAGGGGATCTCCTCGAGCATCGTGCGCGCCTCCGGTCCCGCCACGATGCAGGGCCGGAATGCGTACGCGACCGTGTTCGGGTGGCGCAGCAGCACCTCGCCGAGCACCCGCTCCACCTCGGCCTTCTGATGCGAGTACGGATGCTCGGGCGAACCGCGCGGCGGGATGTCCTCGGTGAGCCAGTCCGGGTTGTCGTCGTGGAAGCCGTAGGCCGCGACGCTCGACGCGTAACAGATGCGCTGGGCGCCGGCCTTCGCCGCAGCTTCGAACACGAGCTTCGAGCCGTCCACGTTCAGCTCGCGGGTGGCGTCGCTGGCGCTGAGGATCGCGAACGCGAGGTGCACCACCACGTCCGCTCCCTTGACCAGCTCGCGCACGCTCGCCGCGTCCGTCACGTCCCCCTGGCGGTACTCCGTCTTCTTCCAGCCGCGCTCGTCGGGGTCGAACGGGCGCCGCGCCATGCCCACGATGCTCTTCACCGCCCGCGAGCGCTCCAGGGCGTTCACGATCGCGATCCCCAGATCGCCGGTGGGCCCGGTCACCGCCACCGTGAGCCGCTCGGCCGCCATGGCGGGGTTCTATCCGATCAGGGAGCGATGTGCGCGCGGCGCTCGCAGCTGATGAGGACGTCGAAGCTGTCGCTCGTGACCGAGTCGTTCCTGCCGCGGCCGCAGTCGACGCGGTCGCGGCGTCCGTCGAGCGCGTCGATGCGGTCGCTGCCGGGGCCGGTGGCGATCGAGTCCGCACCCGGGCCGCCCGAGACGCGGTCCCTCCCCGAGCCGGTCCGGATCCGATCCGAGCCGCCGCCGCCTTCGACGGTGGTCGGCCCGCCGGACGCGGTCACCGTGTCGTCGCCACCGCCCGCCAGGATCGTGATTCCCGGGCCGTCGGCGAAGATCGTGTCGTCGTCGGAGCCGGCGTCCACGAAGTCCTCTCCGAGGCTCGCGTAGACCCGGTCCGGACCGCTGCCGCCGAACAGCCGGTCGCTGCCGTCCTGGCCGAACAGCGTGTCGGCGCCCTGGCCGCCGAGGACCTCGTCGTTGCCCGGGCCGGCGTAGACCACGTCGCCGCCGACGCCTCCATCCACGTGGTCGTCGCCCGTGCCGCCAATCGCCAGGTCGAGCCCGCCGCCGCCGTCGATCTCGTCGTTGCCGGGGCCGGCCTCGATGTAGTCGTTCCCGCCGAATCCGAGCAGCACGTCGTCGCCCACCTCGCCGTAGAGCTGGTCGGGGCTCGGGGTGCCCTGGAGCCGGTCGGAGCCGTCGGTGCCGATGAGCGTGTCCGCCATGGCGACAGCCCCGGGCAGCGACAGCAGGGTCGCCGCGAGCGCGTATGTGAAGACCGCACGCCTCACACCAGCATCAACAAGCTAAGGCGGCTGCGGTTGCGGCGCTACGCGTCGTCGTAGCCCGGCTCGCCAGGGAGCACGACCTCCGCGTGGCCGTCGCGGATGGCGACCTTCGGCATGATCGGCTCCATAGGACGCGCCCTCGCGGCGGCGAGCGTCTCGTCCACGGAGGTGCTCTCCGAGAGCAGCTCGAGGTGCTTGATCGTGGGGAAGACGAGCGCCAGCTCGTCCTGCGCGTGGGCGGCGAGCGCCGCGGCCGGCCGCAGCCAGCGGGCGTCCACGCACTCGCTTCCGTCTGGCGTGGCCTCGGTGCCCGGCGGCGCGTGCGCGGCGAAGAACCACGTATCGAAGCGCACCTTCACCTGCTCGGGCGTGATCCAGCGCGAGAAGGGCACCAGCTCCACGTCGCCCGGAAGGGCGATCCCGGCCTCCTCCTCGAGCTCGCGGATCGCGGTGGCCGCGTGGTCGGCGTCCTCGCCGGCGTGGGTGGCGCCGCCCGGGAAGACCCACGCGCCGCCCATGAAGCGCTGCTCGGGATTGCGCTGCACCAGCAGCACCTCGGGGCCCTCGGAGGAGTTCCGCAGCAGGATCAGCGACGCGGCCTGACGCGCCTCCGTGACCTCCCCGGGGTTGAACTCCTCGCCTGAAGGGGGCCGGACCACCTCAGGGCTCGTAGAGCTCGAAGTCCCTCTTGCGCGCGCCGCAGACCGGGCAGAACCAGTCGGTCGGAATGTCCTCGAAGGCGGTCCCGGGCGGAATCCCGCCATCGGGGTCGCCCTCGGCCGGGTCATATATGAATCCGCACGACGTACAGATGTACTGCTGCATGCTGGGCGCCTGTGTCTCTTCCACGGCGCGGGAAGACTAGCGCGAGGCACTGAGGTGCCTCCCGCCCCGCGGGGGTTGGGCGCTTTCCATTGCGAAATGGAAATAAAAAGCGCCCAACCCTCCTGCCTCAGTGCCAAATCGACCACGGCGCGGCGAGAGACCGCGCGCCGTCGACGCTAGGCCGCGTCGCTCAGCGCGGGGGTCGCGACGGCGGACGTGGCCGCGTCGATCGCCTCGCCCGTGATCTCCACCAGGCGGCGCAGTTCCGCGACGGCGATCGCCAGCGGCGGCATCAGCACCACCACGTCGCCGAGCGGGCGGATGATCGCGCCTCGCCGGCGCGCCTCGAGCGTGACCTGGTGGCCGATGCGCTCCGGGAGCGGGTGCTCCACCAGCTCGATTCCCACCATGAACCCGCAGCGGCGGACCTCGCGCACCGCGGGGTGCACCGCGATCGGCTCGAGCAGCTCTCCGAGCAGCCGGATCTTGGGCTGGAGGCGCTCGAGCGTGCGCTCCTCGCGGAACACGTCGAGCGTGGCGATCGCGGCCGCGCAGGCGAGCGGGTTGCCTGTGTACGTGTGGCCGTGGAAGAAGGTGCGGAACTCCTCGTGCTCGCCGAGGAAGCCCTCGTAGATCTCCTCGGTTGCGAGCGTGGCGGCCAGCGGGAGGTAGCCGCCGGTGATGCCCTTCGCGAGGCAGAGCAGGTCGGGCGCCACGCCCTCGTGGTCGCAGGCGAACATCGTCCCCGTGCGGCCGAAGCCGGTGGCCACCTCGTCGAGGATCAAGAGCACGCCGTGGCGGTCGCACAGGTCGCGCACCGCACGCAGGTAGCCGTGCGGGTGCGTGAGCATCCCGGCGGCGCCCTGCACGAGCGGCTCCATGATCACGGCCGCCACCTCGCCCTCGTGCTCGGTGAGCAGGCGCTCCATGTGGCGAGCGTCGCCGGGCTCCGCCTTGAGCGTCTCGAACAGGAGCGGGTGGTAGATCGAGTGGAACAGGTCGATCCCTCCCACCGACACCGACCCGATCGTGTCGCCGTGGTACGCCATCTTCAGCGACACGAACCGGCGCCGGTCCTGGCCGCGCTGGCGCCAGTACTGGAACGCCATCTTGAGGGCGATCTCCGTGGCGGTGGAGCCCGAGTCGGAGTAGAAGACGCGCGTCAGGCCGGCCGGCGCGAGCCCCACCAGCCGCTGCGCCAGCTCGATCGCGGAGCGGTGGCTCAGGCCCAGCATCGTGGAGTGCGCGACCTTCGAGAGCTGTTCGCGCACGGCCGCGTCGATGCGCGGGTGCGCGTGGCCGTGGACGTTGCACCAGAGCGACGAAACGCCGTCGATGTAGCGCTTCCCGTCCACGTCGACGAGGTCGGTGCCCTCGCCGCGCTCGATGATCACCGGGTCCTCGCTG
>DASUQG010000041.1:0-5323 GCA_036280695.1 Thermoleophilaceae bacterium | reverse complement strand
GGCCGGGGATGTCCGCCACCACGAGCTGGCGGTCGTCGCGCTCGAGCGTGCCGAGCACCGGCTCGAGCGTGGTGAACGGGTAGTCCGCCACCTTCGGCTGGGCGCGCGTGACCCGGGCGAGCAGCGACGACTTACCGGCGTTCGGCAGCCCCACGAGCCCCGCGTCGGCCATCAGCCGCAGCTGGAGGTCGAGCGCGCGCTCCTCGCCGGGAAGGCCGCGCTCCGCGAAGCGCGGGCTTTGCCGCGTGGCGGTCGCGAACTGCTTGTTGCCGCGCCCGCCGCCTCCGCCGCGAGCCACCAAGGCGCGCTGGCCCGGCGTGACAAGGTCCCAGCGGTCGCCCGAGTCCGGGTCCTCGACCACGGTTCCCGGAGGCACCCGCACCTCCAGCAGCTCGGGTGTGGCGCCGTGCTTGTTCGCGCCCTGGCCGTGGCCGCCGCGCTTTGCCGTGAAGTGGGCGCCGCGCCGGAAGCCGGACAGGTCGCGCAGCGACGGGTCGGCCACGATCACGATGTCGCCGCCGCGGCCGCCGTCGCCGCCGTCGGGCCCTCCCTTGGGCACGTGGGCCTCGCGCCGGAAGGAGACCACGCCGTTCCCGCCGCCGCCGCCTCGCACGTAGATGCGCGCGCGGTCGTGGAACACGGCTAGAGGGAGGCGGGCGGGGGTTGCGCCGCGCGCGCGGGCTGGTCGGCCTGCGGGGGCTCCGCCGGAGGCTCCGACACCGCCCGCGTGCCGATCAGCCGCGCGATCAACTCGCCGTCGTCGGGGAAGAGCCCGGCGGCGGGCAGCCGCTTGAGCAGCTCGATCCAGCCCGCGTGCGCCGCGAAGGTCCGGCGCAGGATCGGCGTGGCGTCCTCCTCGCGGCCGTTCGCGGCCAGCGCCACGCCATGCCAGAAGGCCAGCTCGAGGTTGTCCGGCTGCGACCGGTGCGCCGCCTCGTACTCGACCAGCGAGCCCTCCACGTCGCCGGCGATGGCGAGCTGGTCGCCCACGTCGGCGCGCTGGTAGGCGCGGCGCAGGCTCACCAGCCGGCG
The DNA here is from genome assembly GCA_036280695.1 of Thermoleophilaceae bacterium. Taxonomy (GTDB): domain Bacteria; phylum Actinomycetota; class Thermoleophilia; order Solirubrobacterales; family Thermoleophilaceae; genus JACVRW01. The sequence goes on along the minus strand of DASUQG010000041.1, from coordinate 4,291 downwards.
CAGCTCCACCACCGGGTCGCGATGATCCTCCACACGCAGGTCGATCGGCCGGTCCTCGGCCGGGTGGCCCGTGGCGCGCGGCGTAACGACCAGGATCGCGGCGGACTGGCGCCCGCGTATGTCGCCGCCCTCGGCCTCGGCCGCGGCGAGCGCGGCGAGCAGCCGCTCGGCGAACCCGCCACCGGAGGCGGCCGAATAGGCGCGCACCATCGCCGCGGGCACGGTGTCGCGGTCCATCATGTTCGCCTGGGCGCTCACCTGGTCGCCGACCGCGTGCCCCGCGTAGCGGATGCAGCGCGAACCGGTGTGAACCGCCACGCGTCCACCGCGGTCGATCATCGCCACCTGCCGCGACGACTCCTGTGCGTCGTCGGCCAGCAGCTGGTGGAGCGCGGCTGGAGCGCTCTTGCCGTCGCGCATCAGCGCGAGCCCGCGCGGCCCGTATGCGGGCTCCACCACCGACTGGGTGGCCACGGCGCCCACGCCCGCCTCGGCCCAGCTCACGATCGAGCCCACGCCGAAGAAGTGCGACTGGACTGCCACGCCGAGCTCGCCGCTCGACGGGTCTCGTGCGACGATCGAGTAGGTCAGGAGCGGGAGGCTACTGGGAGTCGGCGGCGGGCTCGACCGAGATCACGCGGCCGCGGCGGCCGGCCGCGAACTGCACCGTGCCGGGCCGGGTGGCGAAGATCGTGTCGTCCCTGCCGATCCCGACGCCCTCACCGGGGTGGAAGCGCGTGCCGCGCTGGCGCACGATGATCTCGCCGCCGGTCACCGCCTGGCCCGCGAACACCTTCACGCCAAGCCGCTTGGCGTTCGAGTCGCGGCCGTTGCGGCTCGATCCGAGGCCTTTCTTATGAGCCATCCGAGTCCTCCTGCTTGGCGGCGGCCTTCTTGCGCGCGCCTGCCTTGATCGAACTGATCTCCAGACGCGTGAGGTGCGAGCGCGCGCCGTAACGCCGCTTGTAGCCACGCTTGGGCTTGAACTTCAGCCCATGGATCTTCTTCCCGAGCTCGTGGCCCGTGACCACCGCCTGAACCTTCACCCTGCCGAGCTCACCGCTGTCCAGCACGGACTTGTCGCCATCGGCGAACAGCAGCGGCTCGAGGTCGACCTTGTCGCCCTCGTCCGCGCCCATGCGGTCGACGAGGATCGACTGACCCTCCTCGACGCGGTACTGCTTCCCGCCCACTCTGACGATGGCGTAGCTCATGGCAGCGGACGAGTCTAGCGATCAGAGGGCCTGCGGCACGGGCGCTGACCCGGCGCCCATCGGCTGCTGCGCGAGCGCCTCGAGCTCGGCCACGGCGCGGTCCTCGGCGGTCTCCGCCGCGATCGCGTCGGCCAGCCGCCGGGCGCTCGCCGCAAACGACGGCTCGTCCAGCACGCGCCGCACCGCGCCCGCGATCGCCTCCGGGCCGGCCTTGGGCTTCAGCCGCAGACCGGCGCCGTGATGCGCCACGCGGGCGGCGTTGTCGAGCTGGTCCCTGCCGAGCGGGATCGCCACCACCGGCACGCCTGCCGCCAGCGCCTTGATAACCGTGCCATGGCCGGCATGGGTCACGACCACCTTCGCGTGGCGCAGGATCTCGCTGTGCGGCGCGCGCTCCACGACCGTGACGTTCGAGGGCGCGTCGATCGCCTCAACCGGAATCGTGGGACCGGTCGTCACCAGACCACGCACCGGCAGATCACCGAGCGCGGTGGTCGCGCGCTGGAGCGTTTCGGCGTGGTCCATGAACGTCGAGCTCATCCCGACGAGCACGAGCGGATCGTCTCCCGCCGGCGGAGTCCACCCTCCGGCCCACGCAGGGTCGTCCAGGCGCGGACCCACCAAGCGGACGTTCGGCGGCGGCGTGAAGCTCTCGTACTCGAAGGCGCGGCTTGTCATGAGCAGGAGCCGGTCGGCCCGCTCGAAGTTCTCGAGCACCGATCCGATCGGCTCGAGCCCGTTCGCCCGCCTGACCTCGTTGAGCTGATCGAGACCCTTGTCGAACAGCCGGGCCATGACCCGGTTGAGCGCGGCGTCGCGCGTCCGCCCGAGCGGCCCGCGGGCGGGCTTCAGCCCCGGACCGAGCGGCGGCGTGCCCGAGCCCGGGAAGGACAGCAGGTTCGACACGAGGAACGCGAACGGGACCTCCTCGGCCTCGGCCGCGATCTGGGCCCCGAAAACGAAGAAGTTGCCCACGACCACGTCCGCCGGGCGGCGCTGGAGCTCGGCGCGCACATCGGCGGCGAACAGGCCGGCCGGACCGACCATCGCTCCATCGCGCACGCGGGCAAACGCCTGGAACGGCGTCTTCGTGTCCCAGTCCTTCATGATCACGCTCTGCGGGTCGAGGTTCGGCCGCTGAGGCGCGCGATCCCACACCACATGCTCGGCGCCGGTGGGCTCAATGTCGGGCGCGAGGACCCGGTCGGCCAGCACGCGGACGTCGTGGCCGCGCTCGACCAGCGCCCGTATGACCGAGGTGTCGGCCGGCACCGTGCCGCCGCCGTCGATGATCGCGAACAGGTAGCGCTTGGGCGTGGTCATCGCTGTCTCCTATCGAGTATCGCTTGAACCATGTGTCGAATCGCCGCGACGGTCTGCTCGCGGCCAAGTCCCTGGTCACGACGCAACAGCTTCCAGGTGTAGACGTCCGTGGCGACGATGAGCTCCGGCAGCAGCTCCGGTGCCTGGAACATCGTCTCGACCCACTCCCGGTGGCTCTTGCGGCCGCGCGCGAGAAGCGGGCCGAGCGTCGCAACCTTCTCCTCGAGCGCCAGCATGCGGATCACGGCGTCGCCGGTGACCTCGTAGTCCTCGACGAGCGCCTCGACCGCACCCTCAACGTCACCGGGCTCGGGCGTGTAGCGGCGAAGGGTGATCTGCTTCCCCAGATAGTCGTATGCCGCTGTCGCGAGCTGCTCCTTGCCGCCGTAGTGGTTGATCACCGTCTGGCCCGAGACGCCCGCACGCCGCGCAATCTCCGCGAGTGTCACGCCGTCGTACCAGCGGTCCAAGAAGATCTCGGCGGCGGCCACGAGGATGCGCTCGCGGGTCGCCTCCACGGCGGCCGCTCGAAGCTCCATGTTGTAGGGCTTCGCCGTTTTCATTTGACTTGTACCCAAACCATTTGGGGCACGTTAAAACGAATTCAGCGGATTGTCAAGTCTCGGCCGCTGCCGGCGCGCCGGTGAGCGGATCGGCGCACTCCTTGGGCTGCCTGCGCGAGCGCTGGGCGATCAGAAGGCCGGTGGCGACGAGCGCGGCGCCGGCGAGCGCGCGGGCGGTGATCGGCTCGTCGTAGAGCGTCGCGCCGAAGACCAGGGCTCCGAACGGGAGCAGCATCGTCAGGAACGACACCGCCTGGGCAGTGATGTGCCGCAGCAGCACCGTGAGGGTCACGAATGCAACGGCCGACCCGAACAGCGCCAGGTAGGCGATCGAGCCGACCGACTCGGCGCTCCACACGGCCTCGCCCCAGTTTTCCCCCAGCGCGGAGACCAGCAGCAGCAGGAGCCCGCCCACGAGCATGGCCCAGCCGTTCAGCACCACCGCGTCGAGCTCGGCCGCACGGCGCTTCTGAGAGATGCTCCCCACGGCGGCGCCGAGCGGCGACAGCGCGAGTGCGGCGGCCCCGACCGCGGCCTTGTCGGAGCCGAGCTCAACGCTCTCGAGGAAGGCGAGCGCGAGGCCGCCGATGCCGATCAGGACGCCGAACAGGAGCGGCGCCCGCAGCGGCTCGTCCGGGAGCAGCACGCCCGCGAGCAGCGCCGTGTAGAGCGGCATGATCCCGAACAGGACCGCCGCGAGCCCGGACGGCACGTACTGCTCGCCCCAGTACACGAGCCCGTACGCGAAGGCGAACGGCGCGAGCGCGAGCACGCCCGCGAGCAGCCAGTCGGTGCCCAGCGGCCGCCGCTGGAACGCGGCGATCACGAGCAGGACGAGCCCCGCCACCGCAAAGCGGATACCGGCGCCGAGCAGCGGCGGACAGTCCTCGAGGCCGATCTTGATGGCGACCCAGGTGCTCGACCAGATCAGCACGAGCAGGGCATACAGCCCATAGACCAGCGAGCGACTCACGCGATCGAGGCTATCGACGGTGCCGCCGACGCTCCATGTCCCACAAATCGGGCTTGTGCGGCCGGTTCGCCGTGTGCCGCGAGTCAGCCGGCGACTGGATAGGGGCAGCGCTCGATTGCCCCGTCGGTCTCGCGGAGATGGGCCGTCTCGCCGTCGACCACGACGTGCGAGGCCGCCGATCCGAGCGCGAGTCCAGCCAGGTAGACCGCTCCGATTCG
>DASUQG010000040.1:0-2315 GCA_036280695.1 Thermoleophilaceae bacterium | reverse complement strand
CGCCCGACGGAGGTGCCGCGATGGCGGAGGCTCACCTGCTCGGCCTATCCGACGACGAGCGCGATGAGCTCATGGAGCGGGCCGGCAACGAGACCGGTCGTCGGCTCCACGCGGCGGCATCCACGCTGCTGGCAGCCGTCGACGCCGGCCGGCTCCCCGTGGACGTGACGCCCGAGATGGTGGCCGTGGCGGCGATCACGGAGCTTGGTGACTGAACCAGCGGCACGAGTCCCAGGCGCTCGAAGCGGCGCGGCCGCAGGCGTAGCCCGCGGCCTCAGACCCAGCGCCTGACGCGGCCCTTGTAGTCCAGGTACTCCTGCCCGAACTTGCGCTCGAGGTAGCGCTCCTCGCGGGCGATCACCCCGCGGTCGATGATCAGAAGCACGAGCGGCAGCGGCAGCAGCACCCAGAGCGACTCGGCGAGCACCGCGATCCCGATGTACACCAGGGTCATTCCCACGTACGCGGGGTTGCGGGTGAGCCGGTACGGCCCGTCCGTGGCGATGGCGGTCGTGGGGCGCCAGGGATTGGCGGCGGTGGCCTTCCGCTGGAACGCCCTCTCGAACGAGAACAGCAGCGCGAGCCCCGCGAAGAGCAGCAGCGCGCCCAGCACCCAGCGCACTGGGCCGGGGAGCGAAGTGTCGGGGAGCAGCGCCTGGAGGCCGAAGCCCACCGCCAGGCCGGCGAGGAAGATCAGCGGCGGCGGCGCGATGACGCCGGATATGTCGCGCGTGGGCTGGGAACTGGACTCCATGGGGTTGGCGAACGCTAACGGCTCGCGCTGAGAGGCGGGCGTCTCAGGGGGTTGGGCGCTTTCCCTTGCGAAATGGAAATGAAAAGCGCCCAACCCGCCCGGATCGGGAGCCAGCCGCTAACCGGCTAACCGTGCTCGTCGGTTATAGTGCCGCCGATGGACGAACTGACTGAAGGACTCTGGCGCTGGACGGCACGCCATCCCGAGTGGCACCCCGGCGAGTTCGGCGCGGAGGTGGCGAGCTTCGCCGCCCAGGCCGGCGACGACACGCTGTTGATCGACCCGCTGCTGCCGCCCGAGCCAGACGAGGTGCTGAGGACGATCGACGGCGCGCTCGGCGACCGGCTCGCCATCCTGATCACGATCCCGTACCACGTGCGGAGCGCGGAGCAGCTCTGGCGGCGCTACCGGGGCGAGGCGGAGACGACCATCCACGGCCACCCCGCCGCCGCCAAGCGCCTCGACGACCGCTCGGCGTTCCGCGAGATCGAGCCAGGCGCGCTGCTGCCCGGGGGCGTGACCGCGCACGCGATCGGCAAGCCGCGCAGGTACGAGACCCCGCTCCACCTGCCGAGCCACGACGCCTTGGTGTTCGGCGATGCCGTGGCCGAGGTGGACGGGCGCCTGGTCGTCTGGACCTCGAAGAAGGTCGACGCCAAGGTGGAGCGCTTCCACCGCGAGCGCTTCAACCCGACGCTGGAGCCGCTGCTCGAGCTCGACTTCGACCGCGTGCTGGTGACGCACGGCGAGCCCCTGCTGAGCGGTGGCAAGCGGGCGCTGCGCAGGGCGCTCGACGCGAAGCCCTGGTACCACCACGGTTGAGATACTTCGGCCCATGACCCCCACAACCGTGAACGGCATCGACGAGCTCAAGGAGCTCGTCGGACAGACCATCGGCCCCAGCGACTGGCGCGACGTGACCCAGGAGGACATCGACAAGTTCGCCGACGTCACGGGCGACCACCAGTGGATCCACGTGGACGTGGAGCGCGCGAAGACGGAGAGCCCGTTCGGCACGACGATCGCCCACGGGAACCTCACGCTCTGCCTGCTCGACGGCTTCCGCGCTCAGCTGTTCCAGTCGGACGGCTTCAAGATGGGCATCAACTACGGCTGGAACAAGGTGCGCTACACGTCGCCGGTGCCGTCCGGGGCGCGCATCCGCGCGAGCCTCGAGACGCTGTCGGTCGACGAGGTCGGCGACGGCTGGTACCAGCTCGTCCAGAAGTGGACGGTCGAGATCGAGGGGCAGGAGAAGCCGGCCTGCTTCGCCGAGTCGGTCGTCAGGCTGCTGGCCTAGCACCCGCCTATCCTCGGTGGCGATGGCAACAGCCGCCACCGATCGCATCACCGAGCAGCGCCGGGCCCTGCCGGACGGTCCGGGCGTCTACATCTTCAGGGACGCCGGCGCCAAGGTGCTGTACGTGGGCAAGGCGCGCTCGCTGCGCAAGCGCGTGGCCGGCCACTTCTCGAAGCCGGGCGCCCGCGGGGCCACCGACATGGTGTCCCAGATCGCGGACATCGAGTTCATCGCCACGGAGACCGAGGCCGAGGCGCTGCT
>DASUQG010000039.1:0-3573 GCA_036280695.1 Thermoleophilaceae bacterium | reverse complement strand
GTTCCACACCGAGGCGCTCGAGAGCCACGCCGACCTGGTCTTCCCGGCCGAGATCTACGCCGAGAAGGAGGGCACGATGACGCACCCCGACGGGCGCGTGCAGCGCGTGCGCCAAGCGCTCGGGCGACCCGGTGAGGTACGCGCGGGCTGGAGCGTGCTCGCCGAGCTGTGCGAGCGTCTCGGCGCGGGCACCGGCGCGCACTCGTCACCGATGGTCACGGCGCTGATCGCCGACGCCGTTCCCTTCTACGCCGGCCTCACGCTCGACGAGCTCGGCGGCGACGGCCTGCGCTGGCAGGACCGCGACGCCGCCTCCGCCTTGCCCGCGGCCGAGCTGTCGAGCGAACCGCTCGCGCAGCCGCCGGAGGCGCCGGACGGGCTGGTGCTGGCCGGCGCGCCCACGCTGTGGGCGGGACCAGAGGTGGAGTACTCGCCGTCGCTCCGCTTCCTGGCCACCGGCGAGAAGGCGTGGCTGTCGGTCGAGGACGCTCGCCGGCTCGGCGTGGAGAGCGGTGACGAGGTCGAGCTGTCGGTGAACGGCGACCGGCTCAGCGCCATGGCAGTCGTGCGGACCGCCGTGCCGGCGGGAAGCGTGTTCCTGTCGCCGCCCGCCCTCGTGGAGGGACCGGTGGAGGTTCGGGTGCCGCAGGCGGTCGCGTCGTAATGGAAGGCCTGGAGAGCACGCTCGTACTGATCGCGAAGGCGATCGTGATCTTCGCCTTCGTGCTCGGGATCGTGCCGATCATCCTCTGGGCGGAGCGCAAGGTGCTCGGCCGCTTCCAGTCGCGAATCGGTCCCAACCGCGTCGGCCCGAAGGGACTGCTCCAGCCGATGGCCGACGTGCTGAAGCTGCTCTCGAAGGAGAGCTCCACGCCCGAGACGGCCGTGCCCTGGATGATGGCCATCGCCCCGGTGATCTCGATCGTGACCGCTGTCGCGACCCTGGCGATCATCCCCTGGGGACCCAAGGACGCCTGGGGCGGGAACATCGGCCTCTACGGGATCGACGTGTCGATCGGGCTCCTCTACTTCTTCGCGTTCGGCTCGCTCGCGTTCTACGGCCTGATGCTCGGCGGCTGGGCCTCCGGCTCGAAGTACTCGTTCCTCGGCGCGATGCGCTCGGCCGCTCAGCTGATCTCGTACGAGGTGGCCCTCGGCCTCTCGCTGCTCGGCGTGGCGATGACGGCGGGCTCGCTGTCCGTGGTCGACATCGTCGAGTCGCAGGACGGCATCTGGTACGTGATCCCGCAGTTCGTGGGCTTCTGCATCTTCCTCGTGGCCGGGTTCGCGGAGACGGCGCGCGCGCCATTCGACCTCCCTGAGGCGGACGCCGAGATTGTGTCCGGCTACAACACCGAGTTCGGCGGCATGCGCTTTGGCTCGTTCTTCATGGCCGAGTACATCGAGGTGGTGATCATCTCCGGCATCGCGGCGGCCTGCTTCCTCGGCGGCTGGCACGGCCCGGGCCCGGATGCCCTCGGTCCGCTCTGGATGTTCCTGAAGCTGATGCTCGGCGTGCTGTTCTTCATCTGGGTCCGGGCATCGCTGCCGCGCCTGCGCTACGACCAGCTGATGTCCTTCGGCTGGAAGATCCTGCTGCCGCTCGCGACGCTCAATGTCCTGGCAACCGCGATCGTGCTGGTGGTGACCTGATGAGCCCATTCGCGTGGGAGGAAGACGTCGTGCAGGTGGAGCGCGGCCCCGAGCCGGGCGGCCTGGGCGGTGCGTACCGCGCCTTCGGCGAGACCCTGCGCGGGCTGCGCACGACCTTCGGCCGCGTGGCCGAGGGGCACGACACGATCGAGTACCCCGAGCAGAAGACGCCGGTTTACCCGCGTTTCCGCGGCCGCCACAAGCTCCAGCGCTTCGAGGACACGGGGCTCGAGAAGTGCGTGGGCTGCTCGCTCTGCGCGGCAGCCTGTCCGGCGGAATGCATCCGCGTGGTCGCCGCCGAGAACACGCCGGACAACCAGGTGTCGGCAGGCGAGCGCTACGCGGCCGTCTACGAGATCAACATGAGCCGCTGCATCTTCTGCGGCTACTGCGAGCTGGCCTGCCCGTTCGACGCGATCACGATGGGGAACGACTACGAGCTGGCCGACTACAGCCGCAGCGACCTGATCTTCACCAAGGAGATGCTGCTGGCCGACCCGCCCGAGCACACGCCGCTCCGGCGCGCGGGGGAGTAGGCGCCGGGCCATGTGGTTCGAGCAGGTCCTGTTCTTCATCGCCGGAATAGGCGCGCTCGCCGGGGCGCTCGGCGTGGTCCTGCTCCAGAACCCCTTCTACAGCGTGCTCTCGCTCGTCGGGCACCTGCTGGGGCTGGCCGTGCTGTTTCTGCTCCTCAACGCGGAGTTCATAGCCGCGGCCCAGGTGGTGGTCTACGCCGGCGCCGTGATGGTGCTCTACCTGTTCGTGGTCGCGTACATCGGAGGCGCCGACGAGCCGCTGCGTCCCGAGAGCGGAGGCGTGGCGCTGTTCGGCCCGCTGTTCGCGCTCGCGATCGCGGTCGAGCTGTGCATCGCGTTCATCGCTAGCGGCCTCCAGGCGCTCGACACGCGCGGCGCCGACGTGGCCCGACCGGAGAACGCCGACCAGTTCGGCTCGCCGGGAGCGATCGGCGAACTGCTGCTCACCGACTTCCTGCTGCCGTTCGAGGCAGCCTCGTTCCTGCTGCTGGTGGCGGCCGTGGGCGCCGTCGTGCTGGCGCGCCGCCGGCGCGGCCTCGAGGAGCCAAGCGAGCGGCCCGAGCCCCCCACCGAGACGCTCGAGGTGCGCGTCTAGCCGATGGACATCACTTGGTACCTCGTGCTCTCGGCCTTCGTCTTCGCGATCGGGGCCGCCGGCGTGATCAGCCGCCGCAACCCGCTCGTGGTGCTCCTCTGCCTCGAGTTGATGCTGAACGCCGGCAACCTCGCGCTGGTGGCGTTCTCGCGCATGCACGGTGGCGAGGCGGGCCAGGTGTTCGCGCTGGTCGTGATGGTGATCGCCGCCTGTGAGGTGGTGATCGGCCTCGGAATCATCGTCGCGATGTACCGCAACCGGCTCCCCATCGACGTCGACGAGATGTCGGAGCTCCGAGGGTGAGCGCCACCTCGTACGGCTGGCTCGTGCTCGCGTTCCCGGTGGCCGGGATGCTCATCGTCAGCCTCGGCTGGCGCCTGCTGCCGGGCCGGCTCCCGGGCTGGATCGGCACCGCGGCGATCTTCCTGGCGTTCCTGGCCTCGATCGGCGCGCTGGTGGACCTGCTCGACCATCCCGAGGAGGAGCGCCAGCTGGTGGACAGCGCGTGGACCTACGCGGCCACCGCCGACTTCAGCGCCGACCTCGCGATCCTGGTCGACCCGCTCTCGGTGTTCATGTGCCTCGTGGTGTCGGGTGTGTCGTTCCTGATCCACCTCTACTCGGTGGCCTACATGGGCGGCGACCGCGGCTACGCCCGCTACTTCGCGTACCTCAACTTCTTCGTCTTCTCGATGCTGCTGCTGGTCCTGGCGGCGAACTTCGTGATCCTGATCATCGGCTGGGCGTTCGTCGGCGCCGCCTCGTACCTGCTGATCTCGTACTGGTACC
>DASUQG010000038.1:0-2986 GCA_036280695.1 Thermoleophilaceae bacterium | reverse complement strand
TGGGCATCGAGTGATCGAGCGAATCCACGCGTTCATGCGACGCGCCGAGGAGGGCGTCTGCGACAGGGTGGTGCGCACCGCGCACGGCACCGCCATGGTCACGCCGAGCCTGCCGCTCGTCTGGCAGGTGAACGCGATCCGCGTCGAGGATCCCGACGCCCGCGTCCACGAGCTGAGCGCCCTGGCGGACGAGATCCAGGGCGGGTTCGGCCACCGCAAGCTCGTCATGCACGACGAGCAGCTCGGCGCGCGCCTGGCGCCGCAGTTCGCGGCGGCCGGCTGGAACGTCTTCCGCGTGCTGATCATGGTCCGCCAGCGGCCTCCCGACCGGCCGCCGGAGCCGGGCGCGGGCGGCGAGGTGAGCCGTGACGTCGGCGCCGCCACCCTGGCGGCATTCCGGCGTGAGCAGCCATTCGGCTGGCAGGACCAGGCGGTGCGCCAGCTCGCCGAGATGGACGAGCGCTACACGCGGGTCCTCGCGGCACGCGACTTCGCCTCGCCGCCCGACGACCCGGCGTGCGCCTGTCGGCTGTACACGCACGGCGGCCTCGGACAGGTGGACGAGGTGGGCACGCTCGAGGCCCGGCGGCGGCGCGGGCACGCCCGCGCCGCGGTGGCCGCCGCCGCCGATGCCGCGGCCGCGGACGGCTGCGAACGGGTGTTCATGGTCACCGACGGCGCCGACTGGCCCCAGCAGCTCTACCGCAGCCTCGGCTTCGACGAGATCGGCGCCACGTACGAGTTCCTGAAGCTCCCGGTCAGCTCACGGCCATAATCGTCAGCGTGGACCTTCTGCCCTGCATAGTCCAGGACGCGCGCACCGGCGAGGTGCTGACGCTCGCGTACATGAACGACGAGGCGCTGCGGCGCACGCGCGAGACCGGCGAGATGTGGTTCTGGTCGCGCTCGCGCAACGAGCTCTGGCACAAGGGCGAGACCTCCGGGAACGTCCAGAGGCTCAAGGAGCTGCGCATGGACTGCGACGACGACGCGATCCTCGCGCTCGTGGAGCCCGCCGGCCCGGCATGCCACACGGGGGAGCGCACCTGCTTCCACAAGGGCGAGCTCGATCCCGTCCCCGCGGAGGCGCTGGCGGTGCTCGAGCGCACGATCGCCGAGCGCCGCGGCGCGGATACGTACACGGGCGGCCTGCTGGCGGATCCAGAGCGCGTCGGGGCGAAGGTCCAGGAGGAGGCGGAGGAGGTGGTGCGCGCGGCGCGTGAGGAGTCCGACGAGCGCCTATCCGAGGAAGCGGCCGACGTGCTCTATCACCTGGCCGTCCTGCTCGCCGGCCGGGGACTGCAACTCGCTGACGTCTACGAGGTCCTGAATGGCCGTCGTCGTTGACCTCGAGCTGACGCCGTCGCTCGAGGAGGTGCGCGGGCTCGCGCGCGAGCACACGCTGGTGCCCCTGCGCCACACCTTCATTGCCGACTGCGAGACGCCGGTGTCGGCCTACCTGAAGCTGCGCGGCGACGGCCCGTCGTTCCTGCTCGAGTCCGCCGAGCAGGGGCAGCGCGTGGGGCGCTGGTCGTTCCTCGGCTTCCGCCCGCGCGCGGTGATCCGGCTCGAGCGCGGCCAGCACCCCGACCCGTACGCCGCCGTGGCCGAGGAGCTCGCGCGCTACCGCATCGCTCCGCTCGAGGGGCTGCCGCCGTTCGCCGGTGGCGCCGTCGGGATGTTCGGCTACGACCTGGTCCGCAGCGCGGAGCCGAGCGTCGGCCAGCCGAACCCGGACGACGTCGGCATGCCGGAGCTGGCGGTGATGGTCACGGACGTACTGCTGGCGTTCGACCACCTGCGCCACGAGGTCACGGTGCTCGCCAACGTGGTGGCCGAGGGCGATGTCGAGCGCGCCTACGAGGACGCCGCCGCCGCGATCGCGGACGTGCGCGAGCGCCTGCGCGGGCCGGTGCCGCAGGCGGGCGCCGGGCGTCGCGAGCCGCCGAGCTTCACCTCGAACCTCGGCTCCGAGGGCTACGCCGCCGCGGTCGAGCGGGCCAAGGAGTACATCCGCGCCGGCGACATCTACCAGGTGGTCCCGAGCCAGCGCTGGAGCGCCGACTGCCCCGTCGACGCCTTCTCGATCTACCGCGGCCTGCGGGCGATCAACCCGAGCCCGTACATGTACTTCCTCGACTTCGAGGACTTCGAGATCGCCGGCGCCTCGCCCGAGGCGCTCGTGACCGTGACCGGCCGGACGGTGCGCCAGCGCCCGATCGCGGGCACGCGTCCGCGCGCGGACTCGGTCGAACAGGACCTCGAGCGCGGCCGCGAGCTGCTTGCCGACCCGAAGGAGCGCGCCGAGCACGTGATGCTCGTGGACCTCGGCCGCAACGACCTCGGTCGCGTGTGCGAGTACGGCTCCGTGAAGGTCGACGAGCTGATGGGAGTGGAGACCTACTCCCACGTGATGCACATCGTGTCCTCGGTGTCGGGCACCTTGAAGCCGGGGGTCTCGCCGATGGACGCGCTGCGGGCATCGTTGCCGGCGGGCACGCTCTCCGGCGCGCCGAAGATCCGCGCCATGCAGATCATCGACGAGCTCGAGCCGGTGGGGCGCGGCCCGTACGGCGGCGCGGTGGGCTACCTCTCGTACACGGGTGACCTCGACACCTGTATCTACATCCGCTCCGCGCTCGTGAAGGACGGCCAGGTACATCTCCAGGCCGGCGGCGGGATCGTGGCGGACTCGGATCCCGCCTACGAGGTGCGCGAGACCGAGGCCAAGGCGGGCGCCGTGATCGACGCGATCAGGCTCGCGTGCGAGCAGGGAGACTGGGCGTGACGAGCGTCCTGGTGGTGGACAACTACGACTCGTTCACCTACAACCTCGTCCAGTACCTGGGCGAGCTGGGGGCGGACGTGGAGGTGGTGCGCAACGACCTTCCCGAGCTGCTCGAGCGCAGCCCGGACAGGGTGATCGTGTCGCCGGGCCCCTGCACTCCGGAGGAGGCCGGCCTCTCTAAGGAGGCCATCCGCCGCT
>DASUQG010000037.1:0-7000 GCA_036280695.1 Thermoleophilaceae bacterium | reverse complement strand
CCGTGGCTGCCCGTGAGCGTGTTCACCTGGCCCCAGTGCGGGCGCCCGTCGAGCGCGTAGAGCGCGTTCTCGTAGGCCGAGATGACCTCCAGCCCGCCGCGCGTCCCCTTGAGCTGGATGAGCTCGATCATCATCGTGTCGCAGCCCTGCATCATCGACATGTGGGCGTCCGAGCTGGCCACGAAGCGCAGGGCGATCGGCGAGGTGTGGAATATCTCCCCGATGCGGCGATGGTCGTCCGCGATCTTGATGATCCGGTCCACGGCGGCCACGTGCCGGCGCTCGTCGACGCGCGTGCGCTCGTCGTCGACCGGCACCCCGATCTCGGCTGAGATGGCGGGCAGCTTGTTCGCCGCGCCGATGTTGAGGACCCTGTAGCTCCTGTTCGTGAACTCGTCGTCGCTGAGTCCGTTCAGCGTCATCTCCATGAACTTCGGCGTCATCCGCGGCAGCGCGGTCGCGACCGCCCGGATCAGCTGCCCCATCCCGGGAGCGCCCGACAGGAGCTCGGCCAGCCAGTTGCGGCGGCGGTCGCTGCTCCACCAGGGCGGCAGCGTGTCCCTGAGCCGGTCGCGCGTCGTGATCATGCAGGGGTGCTCGCCGTCGCCCTTGCGCGCGTACGGGCTCAGGAAGAGCTCGAAATGCCGGTGGCGCTCGGGGTCGAGCAGCCCACCCCGATGCAGGTCCTCGCGGAGGGCCTCCCAGGTCGACGGCTTGCGCACCTCGGTGAGCAGGTACGAGGGCTCGACCGCGAGGATGACCGCGTAGATCACGCCGAGGCAGCCCATCCCGACGCGCACTGCCCCGAAGCGGTCGTCGTCCTGGACGAGCTCCCAGTCCGGCCGCTCCGCCTCGAAGCGCTCCGGATCCGTCGGTCCGTCATGCCCCTCGATCCGATAGCGCTTGCCGCGCGCGGCCACCAGGTCGACCGAGCGGACGAAGTCACTGAGCGGGCCAAAGCGGAGCCCCGACCCGTGCGTGGAGGTCGAGATCACACCGCCCACCGTCTGCCCGTCGTAGCCGCCCATGTTCGACAGCGCGAGGCCGTGCTCGCGCTCCAGCCAGCGATTCAGGTCGCGGATGCGCATGCCGGCCTCGACCCGGACGAGTCGCTCCGCCGGCTCGCCGCGCGGAGGACGCAGCAGCCGCTCCTCTAGGTCGAGCGGCCGCGCGAGTCCCTCCGGCCTCAGCACGTAGCCGGGGGCCAGTGCGACGTCGGACCACGAGTGCCGCGAGCCGACCGCCCGGACCGTGACGCCCTCCTCCTCGGCGCGCTGCACGATCGCGACGATCTCGTCGCAGGACTCCGGCCGCATGATCCCGAGCGGGTCGACGCTCTGCGTGCGCGCCCGGTTGCGCCAGCGGCGTCTGCGCTCCGCCTTCATCTCCGGACCTCCAGCCACGCCAGCCGGGCGAGCAGATGCCAGGTGGCGAAGCAGAGCGGCTGGCGGGTCACGTGGACACGTGGGCGTTCGCGGCGTAGTGCGAGATCGCCATCACGGTTGCCTGGCAGTTCGCGCGGATGTTGCTCGGGAACACGCTCGCGTCGGCCACGTAGAGGTTCTCGAAGCCGTGGACCCGGAAGTCGTTGCCCACCACGGCCACGCTCGGGTCCTCGCCCATCGGGTTCCCGCCCTGCGGGTGCGCGGAGCCGAGCGAGAGGTCGTCCGCCCGCTTGATCCGGCTCAGGTGGCGGAGGTCGTCCTCGCTTGCGAACTCGAGCAGCCCGTAGCTCGAGGGGAACACACGGATCGCGCCACCCGCGAGGTAGACGCGCGTGATCGTCCCGATGCCGCGCTTCAGCAGCTCGAGCTCCTCGTCACCGAGGGACATCTCGATCTTGGTGCGGCCCTTGCGGTCCAGTGAGACGCCCCCCCGCTTCGGGTCCGTCGCGACCATCACGCCGCCGTCCACGAAGTGGCCGTAGCGGAGCATCCGGTTGAAGTGCGAGAGGAACCAGCCGCCGAGCCGCAGCGAGAAGACGAGCGGGGGCGCGAAGTAGCTCTCGATCACGTAGTCCTCGGCGTCGTCGGCGATGCAGCAGAGCCCGATGCCGTCGAACCCGTCGATCTCCTGCTCGGTCTCCGCGGTCACGAAGCCGCCGGCGAGCGCGTGGAGCCCCTTGCCGACGCGGCCGCCCTGGTCGATCCCGCTGTGCAGAAGCACCTCGCTCGAACCGATCGCGCCCGCGCACACCACCACGCGGTCCGCTTCCACGACCTGCTCGCGGCCGTTGCGCACGAACCGAACGCTCCTCGCCACCCCGCGCTCGGACTGGATCCTGACGTCGCGGCAGCGGTCGTAGAGCTTCGCCCCGCGTGCGAGAGCCCACGGGAGGTAGGTCACGAGCATCGACGTCTTGCGGTCGTAGCGACAGCCGTAGTTGCACCAGCCGCAGGCGAGGCAGTGGTCGCGGTTGTGCTTCAGGAAGCCACCCTCCATCCCGAGCGCGCGCCGCCCCTTGTCGAACACCGACGCGCCGCGGTTGGCGAGCTCCTCCGGGAGGGCCTCCACGTGGAGCGCATGGCTGAGCTCCTCGTACGCGTGCCGGAGGGCATCCGCCGGCACGTGCGCGCCCCGGGCTGCCCACTCGGGCAGCACGCGGTCGAGGTCGGCCTCGAGCCAGATCGCGTTGTTGATGACCGTGGAGCCACCGACGGTCGCGCCTTGAACGATCAGCATGTGATGGTCCGACGTGGTCTGGAGCCCGCCCGCCTTGTAGGAGCGCACGAACATCTCGACCTCGCTGTGCTGGAACGTCTGCGGGTCCTGATGGCGGCCCGCCTCGAGCACGGTCACGTCGAGCCCCGCTCTCGTGAGCTCGTAGGCCATCACCGAGCCCGCCGCGCCGGAACCGATCACGACCGCATGAGCGCGCTCCGGCGGACCATGTCCGTTGCGGGGGAACGGGTCCGGGTGGGCGAGCGGCGTGGTGTCCACTCCCTTGAAACGATCGCGATCCTCGAACCGCACGAAGCCGACCTCCGCGAGCGCCTCGGCGCTTCCGTAATAGCCGGCGCAGGCCAGAACCTTGAGGCTGCGCGCCACGTCGCGGAACGGACCCTTCGCGTTGATCACCTTGTCGACCGCGCGTCGGCGCTCGTTCGAGCCGAGCACGCTGAACGGGAATGGCCGCAGGATCATGAGCGGCAGCAGCCACTCGACCAGCACGAGCACGAGCTTGAGGTCCTTCTTGACCGGCGTCTCCACGCGCGCGATCAGGTGGTCGGTGCGCACGGCGACCTCGATCGGGTCGAGCGCCTCGCGGCCGTCGCCGTCGATCATCGCGTCCGCGACCTCGATCAGGGTGGAGAACTGGCGCAGCGAGAAGAAGCGCGGCTTGAAGCGGAGCCGCAGCGCGCGGCGGCGCAGCGCCACGGCTGCCACCAGCACGAGTGCCAGGACCACGCCCGTGGCGAGCGCGACGGCGCTCGGTACAACCGCGCCGTTGACGATCCACCCCGTCGCCGCCACCGCCAGCAGGGCGTAGCCGAGCTCGCTGGCCACCCGGTTCTGCCGGATCCCGGACCCCCCGGCGGCCAGCAGGATCCCCGCCGCGGCGCTGGCGGCCACCAGCATGCCGCCGCCGAGCCCGCCGGCGTCGAAGCCGTCCTCGAACACGGCAGCCGCGATCCCGAGCGCCACCAGCAGCGCCCCGACCGCCACGAGCAGGTCGTCGAGGAACTGCTCGACGACGTTGAGGCCGTAGACCCTCATTGGACGGTCCACGCGGCGAGCCTCCTTCCTCCCAGGGGCCGGAGCGGTCCGCGGTAGAGCGGCTCCAGCAGGTCGAGCACGACCACGGTGGCCGGGCGGACGTTCCTCCACTCCTCCCACGGCGTGACGTTGCCGCGCCGCTTCAGGTGGACTCGGCCCCAGCGCAGGAGCGCCTCGTGAAGCACCGGGTTGAGGCCGGGGTCGAGCCCCATCTTCTCGCCGGCGACCCAGTCCACCGCGAACGGGCTCGTGCTCGCGAGCAGCTCGTCGGCGTGCGAGGCGTCCATGAGCGCGAAGTCCACGCGCAGGCGGTCGGCCACGAGGACGCAGCACTCGTAGAAGGCGTGCCGCGGGCCGGCGTAGTGCGAGAGCTTGTCCGGCTCTGGGAGGACCCCGAGCAGGTTGGCGAGGCAGCCGCTGAAGAAGCAGCGCGAGTGTGGCTTCGCCTTCGCGAACGTGATCCGGTAGTCCGCCTCCAGCCACGTGCGCCCGACGCTGGCCCTGCCCAGGACGCTGCCGTAGTCGAATCCCACCGGCTCCTCGGAGAGGTCCACGATCCGGTAGCCCTCCCCGCTATAGCCGGCATCACGCGCCGCGGCGGCCACGGTTCGATCGGCCTCGCGGCTCGTGCGCGACTCCACGACGGCGAGGTCCGAATAGCCGTGCTCCCGGAGCGCCGAGAGGAGCTGCTCGACAAGCCGGGGATCCGTGCCGGGCCGTCCCATCAGATTCGGCTTCACGGCGATCCGGAACCGCTCGGCGGCCCGGCCGCTCGCCCCGCGCTTGCGCTCGAGCGACTCGAACAGCCCGGCCCGCTCCAAGAGCCGCGCGAGCGCCTGCCCGGCGTCGTGACGCCCCTCGATGTGGACGGTCACATCCATGCTGCCTCGCAGCTTTTGGAGCCGCGCGCTCAGCGTAACGTCAGCGTTCCTGGCGGGTCAACTGCTCAGCCGGATCGTCAGGCTTTGCACCATGCCGGGGTGCAAAACGGCACGATTACAGCGCGCTGAAGAAGTGGTGCTATCGAGGTTGACCGCGAAATACGCGGACAAGTCCGATAGGACCCTTCGATACCGTCGTCGACCGCGTGCCGGCCGAAGGCCAGGCTGCGCTCCGCCTGCTCCGAGCGGAGACCGCTAGGGCGCCGGCGGCGTCCAGAGCCAGGCGTCGTTCAGCAGCTGTCCGTCGAGGTGCGCTCGATTCCAGCGGGCGCCGCCGAAGACGAGCAGCTTGCGACGCGTGTTGACGGTGGTCCAGCCGAGCGGCGCATCCCGCCCTCGCCACAGGGGCGACACGCGGATCCAGTTCTCGGTCGTCATCGCGAAAGGCGCCGGTCCCGGGGGAAAGGACCGGCGCCGATCGCGAGGGGCGAGGGGAGGTTGGAGCCCCTCGTTTGCACAGGGAGGCTTAGGCCCGGGCGTGCGAGAGCCGCCCGCGGAGCGTGCGCAGCCGGCTGGGCCGCTGGGGGGCGTCCGCGGATTCGATCTGCTTGCGGCGCAGCTCGAGCAGGGCGACGAGCTCTGCCGTCGGCTCGAAGGGATCCGCGATCGGGCGCCCGGCGCCGAGCGGGAGCGCGGCGAGCAGTCGGGAATCCGCCTCCGCGAGCAGCGCCGGTCCCCTCGGTGGGCTTGCGCTGTCGAGCGCGGCCAGGCGGGCCAGGGCGGACTCGTCGCCTGAAGCCGAGCGGCGTACCGTGACGTTCTGCATCGTGGGAACCTCCTGGTGTAGTACACAGTTTGTGCGTATGACGGTCTGGTGGTACTGTACGACCGTCAGGAGGTGGTGCAATGTCGTACAAGATAGACTTGTCTGAGCTCACTCGAGGCGGCCCGCTGTCGCTGACCCAGCAGATCGTGGACCGCTTCACCGCGGCGATCGACGCCGGCGAGCTGGAGCCCGGGGAGAAGCTTCCGCCCACGCGCGAACTCGCTGAGCTGGTCGGCGTGAACCACCTGACCGCAGCGCGCGTCTACCGCAAGCTCGCCGAGCTCGGCTATGTGACCGCGAGCGTTGGACGCGGTACGTTCGTTCGCTCGCTGGCGCCGGCGCGCAGCGAGGAGCACGGGGACGACTGGCAGGTCTACGCGCTGCCCGAACGGGAGCCGAGCTACCCCGAGCAGGTCCTCGCCGAGGTGATGTCCAGCGCCTGGCAGCCCGACCTGATCTCGCTGGCGGTCGGGTGGCCCTCGCCGCGGCTCTACCCCACCGACGAGCTGGCCCGCATCACCGCCGACGTGTTCGCCGAGGTGGGCGGCGAGGCGCTCTCCTACCTGCCGGCCGAGGGTCTCTACGCGTTCCGCGAGCAGCTGGCCGCGCGCGGGCGCAGGGCCGGCTTCGCCGAGGATCCGGACGAGATCATCGTGACCTCCGGGGCGAAGCAGGGCATCGGCCTCGCGGCCCACGCCACACTCGAGGCGGGCGACGTGGCCGTGATCGAGTCCCCCACCTTCGCGGGCATGCTCGACTCCGTGCGTCAGACGGGGGCCCGCGTGATCGGCGTGCCCGTGGACGAGGACGGCTTCGACGTGGACGCGCTCGAGCGACTGCTCGCGCGCCACGAGGTGAAGCTTGTGGCGCTTCAGACCGCGTGCCAGAACCCGACCGGGCGCGACCTCTCCGAGGAGCGCCGGGCGCGGCTCGCGGCACTGGCCAGGGAGCGCAACTTCTTCGTGCTGGAGGACCGCGTCTACGGCGATGCGAGCTTCGACCGCAAGCCCGTGCGCCCGCTGCGCGAGCTGGCACCGGCGCACGTGATCTACGTGAACTCACTCTCGAAGGTCGTGGGCGGCGGCCTGCGCGCCGGCTGGGTGGCCGCGCGTGGCCCGGTGCGCGAGCGGATCGCGATGCTGAAGCTGGAGAGCGACTTCCACTCGCCCACGCTGATCCAGCATCTCTGCGCCCGCTGGCTCGGCGCCGGGGCGTACGACCGTCACGTGGAGCACACGCAGCCCTTCTACCGGGAGCGCCGCGACGCGCTGCTCGCAGCCCTCGAGCGCCACATGCCGGGCGAGTACGAGGCGGACCCGCCCCAGGGCGGGCACCACGTCTGGGTCACGCTCAACAGGGCGCTGGACGAGCGCGTCCTCTACACCGAGGCCGCGCGCCACGGCGTCACCATCACTCCGGGTGGGGCAATCACGGCCGAGCGGCGCACCCAGACGTCGTTCCGGCTTTCGTTCTCGCTGCTCGAGCCGCCCGAGCTGGACGAGGGCGTGAAGCGGCTTGCGCGCGCCATCCGCGAGGTGCGCCGCCGGGCGCGGCATGCGGTGGCGGCGCCGATGTC
>DASUQG010000036.1:0-12859 GCA_036280695.1 Thermoleophilaceae bacterium | reverse complement strand
CGAGTAGCGGCACGGCGAAGGTCACGCTGCCCACGGACGAGCAGATCCTCATCACGCGGGAGTTCGACGCGCCCCGGCACCTCGTGTACAAGGCGTGGACCACGCCGGAGCTGGTCAAGCAGTGGTGGAGCGGTCACCGCGGCGAGGTGACGATCGCCGAGATCGACCTGCGGGTCGGCGGCGCCTGGCGGTACGTGATGATTGCCAGCGAGGGATTCGAGGTCGGCTTCCACGGCGAGTACCGCGAGATCGTCCCGGAGGAGCGGCTCGTCTCGACCGAGGTCTACGAGGGGATGCCGGAAGGAGAGGCGCTCGACACGCTGACGCTCACGGAGTCGGACGGGCGCACGACTCTGACACTGCTCGTCGAGCACTCCTGCAAGGAGCATCGCGACGCCCACATCAACTCCGGGATGGAGGACGGCCTCCAGGACGCCCTGGACCTGCTCGAGCAGGTGGCCGTCTCGCTCCGCTAGCTGGAGGCCTTGCCGCCCTTGCGTCCGGCGGCCGCCTTCTGCGCCCGATTGCCGCCGCTGCCGGGGCCGCTGCTCTTGCGGCTCCGGCTGCTGCCGCCGCCGCTGCCGGACTGCTTGCCGCCCTTCTTCGAGGCGTCGGGCGTGTTCGCGATGGCGGCGGCGCGCGACTTGCTCATGCCCTTCTTACGCAGGCCTTCGTACTGCTTGTCGTCTTTGATGCTCGGTCCGTGGTCCTTTGCCATGGCACCTGACTACCCCGGTCAGCGTCGTTCAAGCCCAGGGCGGCGCTTGACTGGCTCCCGCCTGGGTGAGACGGTCGGAGCGCCCACCAACAGAGGGACTCGCAAGTGAATACGGACTACGACGCGATCGTCGTCGGAGCGCGATGCGGCGGCTCGCCCACCGCGATGCTGCTGGCGCGCAACGGCTACCGGGTGCTGCTGGTCGACAAGGCGACGTTTCCCAGCGACACGATGTCCACGCACCTCGCCCATCCCCCAGCCGTTGCGGCGCTGGCCCGCTGGGGAATCCTCGAGCAGCTCGAAGCCACCAACTGCCCGCCCATCACGAGGTACTCGTTCGACTTCGGACCCGTGACCATCTCGGGCACGCCGCAGCCGGCCGACGGCGCGGACCGGGCGTACTGCCCCCGGCGGGTCGTGCTCGACGCGCTGCTGGTGGAGGCGGCCGTCGCGGCCGGCGCGGAGCTGCGCGAGGCCTTCACGGTCGAGGAGATCCTGGTGGACGACGGGCGGGTCACGGGCATCCGCGGCCACGCCAAGGGCGGCGAGACGGTGACCGAGCGCGCCCGGGTGGTGGTCGGGGCGGATGGCAGGCACTCGCTCGTCGCAAAGGCCGTCGAGCCTGAGCGATACCACGAGCTGCCGTCGCTCGCGCCCTGCTACTACGCGTACTGGAGCGGGCTGGCGGGGGACGGCTTCGACACCTACATCCGCGCGGAGGACGGCCGCGGCTGGGCGGCGATTCCGACGCACGACGACCTCACATGCGTGGTCCAGGGCTGGCCGCCGTCGCAGTTCAAGGAGAACCGCAAGGACATCGAGGGCACGTACATGAAGTCGTTCGAGCTCGCCCCCGAGTTCGCCGCGCGGATACACGCCGCGAAGCGGGAGACGCGCTTCGTCGGCACCGCGGACCTGCCGAACTTCTTCGCCAAGCCCTACGGCCCGGGCTGGGCACTCGTCGGGGACGCCGGGTATCACAAGCACCCGATCACTGCGTTCGGCATCACCGACGCCTTCCGCGACGCGGAGGCCCTGGCCTCGGCCCTCGATGACACATTCACTGAGCGCCGCCCCTACGACGACGCGATGGCCGACTACCAGCAGGCCCGGGACGAGGACGCGCTGCCGATCTACGAGTTCACCTGCGAGTTCGCCAAGATCGAGCCCCCTCCGCCCGAGATGCAGCAGCTGATCGGGGCGATGCACGGCAACCAGGAGGCGATGGACGGCTTCGTGAGCGTCATGGCGGGCACGCTTCCGGCGCCCGAGTTCTTCGCGCCCGAGAACGCCGGGCGCATCATTGCCCAGGCGGCGTCCTAGCCAGGGGCGCGTCCCCACGCGTCGCGGATCGCGGCGACGTGCCGGTGGTCTGTCCCGCAGCAGCCTCCGAGCACGTTCAGCCTCGGCAGCCGGGCCCTCAGCGCGGCGTAGCGGGCGCCGAGGTCGTCCGGGTCGCCGTCGTCGAGCTCCTCCGCCTCGTCCAGCTCGGCGTGGCTCATCGTCGACGCGTTCGCGCGCAGGCCGCGGATCCGATCAGGCCACGACTCGTCGGTCGCGAGCACGGACTCGAAGTGTGTGGGGTGAGCGCAGTTGACCATGTAGTAGGCGGGCGCACGACCCGTGGCGTCGTCGACCTGCTCAATCGCCTCGCCCAGGGCCTGCCCGTTCGGCAGGCGGCCGTCCGTCTCGACCGTGAACGAGATCGCCGCCGGCAGGCCGGCGTCACGCGCGGCCTGTGTCAGGCCGATCGCCTCGTCCGGATAGGTCATCGTGATCGCGGTGACCATGTCCGCCGCCGTGTCGGCGAACGTGCCGATCTGGGTGGAGTGGTAATCACGCGCGTCGTCCGCGCTCAGCATCTCCGCCGGGTTGTAGCCGTCGCCCTGCGGGCCGATGCAACCGCTGATCACCATCGGAGCGTCCTCGGGGCCCGGCGTGCCGCGCAGCTCCTCCATCAACTCGATCGCCCTGCGGTTCAGGGCGTCGAGCTTCTCCGCGGACACGCCGAGGCGCTCCGCCCAGCCCGGGCTGGCGCGCCAGGTGGGGCTCTCCAGCACGAAGCCGATGCCGCGCTCCTTGGCCAGCGCGACGTAGGGCTCGTAGTAGCTGCGGAGCTGGTCGAGACCCTCGTCGTCGTCGAGCAGGACGAACGCGGCGAACTCGGGCAGGTCGAGCCCCTGGTGAAAGATCAGGCTCGTCTCGATGCCCCCGTCGGTGAGGAAAAGCTCGCCATCGAGCTGTGGCAGCTGCTGTCGGTAGCTCATGCCGGGCAGTATCGCTCAGGGCATAGCCTGCGGCCATTCGATCTCAGGTGGGAGTGGCAATAGGCCCGCTCGCGGGCGGTCGGACCCAGACGCGAGGCGAGCTGCGGGAGAGCCGGGCGTGGTCCACGATGAAGCTCCCGGTGATCGTGCGGCGATCGCAGCCGGACGCGCGGACTGGGACGCCATCGAGTCCGCAATCACGCGCTCGGACAACGACGCGGCACTGCGGCTCTGGCAGACGCTCGACGACGGCGCGTCCGAGGTCGAGGCGGTGCTTCGCCGGGCCGGCGATCACGAGACCACGCTCGAGCGCAGTCCCGACCCGCGCGGCTACAGCTCCTTCGGCCGGACCGTGTGGTCGCTCCCCGCCGCCGTGAGCTTCTACGGCGCGCTCGCGCGCGGCGAGCTGCTCCCGCCCAGCGAGACCGCCCGGGTCCTCGACGCCATGCGCCGCATCGTGCCCGAGCAGCGCTGGGGCCTCGGAGCCGCCGAGCCGCCGATCCCGTTCAAGGGTGGCTGGGGACCGAGCGAGCGGCCGGCGGGCGGCTACGAGGTGATCCAGGTCGGGATCGCCGGCCCGGACGTGATCGCGATCGCGGCGCGTGCTCCGGACTTCGAGGCGGCGAAGCGGCTAGCCTCGAGGCATGTGCCGCAACATCCGAACACTCCATAACTTCGAGCCCCCGGCCACCGAGGACGAGATCCGCGCGTCTGCGCTCCAGTACGTCCGCAAGATCAGCGGCTTCAGCAAGCCGTCGCAGGCGAACACCGAGGCCTTCGAGCGCGCCGTGGACGAGGTGACCGCGATCAGCGCCCGCCTGCTCGACGAGCTCGTGACGAGCGCACCGCCGAAGGACCGCGAGGTCGAGGCGGCGAAGGCCAAGGCCCGCAGCGCCGCGCGCTACGCGGCTTAGCCCGGCTAGCGCGCCCGCACCTCCTCGTCGCTGGTGAGCGCCGCCAGCCTGCGCTTCAGGCCCGGTATTCCCTGGCTGACCGTGGCGGCCAGCCTGCGGCCTCGGTGCGGGTAGAGCTGCCAGCGGACAAGCGCCAGGGCGAAGACGACAAAGGCCGTCGTGGCGACTGCCATCACGACGCCGGCGACCGTAAGCGAGTCGAAGTTCAGCGACGTGAACATGGCGATGGCGATCGCCGCGGCCGCTGAGAAGACGCATGCCTCCACCAGCAGCAGGAGCTTCGCGGTCTCGAGCGGCTTGCTGAGCTGCTCCTCGCGGCTGCGCGCCTCGAGCTCGGCGGCTCGCGCCCGGCGCGTCTCCTTGAGCACGGGCTCGACCGCGCCGGTGGGCAGCCCCACGCTCTCGGGCCGCGCGGGCAGCGTGGCCTCGTGCGTCAGGTTGAAGTAGCTCAGGAGGCCGAGCGCTTCCGAGCACACCGTCTCGGCGTCCACGCCGTCCAGGCCCGTTTCGGGGCGCACGAGCACGCCGTGCTTGGCGAGCGTGGCCACCGCGCGATCCGCCAGCGTGCTGTCGAAGCTAGTGATCTCGTCCTCGGGCCGGTCGCGCGCCAGCTCCGCCATCGCGGCCAAGAACTCCGCGCACAGTTGGGGACGGGTGTCGAGCTCCGCGAGCGAGTCGACCTCCACCCCGGCCTCCTCCACCGTCACGCTCTTCGCGCGGCAGGCGAGCGCCGCCTCGCGCATCCGCGTGACGCAGACGACCGACACCGGCCCTCCGGACGCATCCGCCGCGGCCAGCTCGAACAGGTCGAGCCCTGCCGGGCCGAGCGCGCGAGCGATGTCGAAGCGCTCCTCGAGCGATGCCCGCGGGAACGCGGCACGCAGCCACGCCCCGACCTGCAGCCGCTGCGCTTCTTGCAGCACGCGGCCACCCGCCAGGCGGTCGACGTCGAGCGCAGCAGCGGTGGCGCTCACGAGCTCGTTCACGTTGTAGCGCCCGCCCAGCTCGGCGTCGATCAGCCGCCCCAGCTCGGGGATCAGCTCCCCCACGTCCCTGTCGAGGCCGAGTCGCTCCGGGTGCGCGCGCGTCTGGCGACCCTGGATCCGCGACAGCACCTCCAGGACCGCGCGCGCCCGGAAGATCCCGTCGAGCCAGCGCTCTTGTTCGACGCTGTGGAACCACAGCGCCCAGCGCTGAGCCAGCCAATGGGCGTCCGAGACGCCCGTGTGAAGCGTGAAGCGACCGTTGTTCACCCCCACGAGCGTGCCCCCGCTCTCAAGCCAGGAGGCGGCGTCCGGGTGCTCGAGGTATTCCTCAGGCCGCTGGTCGTTTCGCAGGACCACGTGGCTCACCTGGCAAAGCGGCCACTGGTCAAAGTAGAGCTCCGATCCCGGTTCGGGTGCGATCTCCACCGTGCTCGACCCCTGGAGCCGTAGTTTGCGCGCGAGCAGGGCAGCCGGCGGAAGGCGGCCCCTGCTGCGGCCGTCGGCGACCACCGCGATCTCCGGGCGCCCCTGCGCGCAGTAGGCGATCGCGTTTTCGAGCAGGCGCGCGTGCTGCTCGTCGTCGCGCGGGTCGAGCCACGCCGAGCAGACCACGAGCCGGCGCTCCACCGTCGTCGAGGTGCGCACCATCACGGGCACCCGTCGCGTGCCGTCCTCCACCTCGAGCACCGTGCGCCAGGCGGTGTCGTTGCCGAAGCGAAGCGAGAAGCTCGCGGCGCATTCGATCGGCTCCTGCGGCGATCCGCTCACGACGCGCCTGGGCCAGTTGAGCAGCAGCTCGTCCTGCTCGCGGCGCTCGCGCGCGTAGGCCCGCTCGGCGCGGGCCTCGAGCGGCTCGAGCTCGATTGCGAGGCCGTCCTCGAGGAAGTCGAGTGCCCCGCTCTCCCTCTGGTGCAGCACGAGCAGGTTGGACGGCGGCCGCTCCGCCGCCTCGAGCGCCGCGCGGATGCCGCTGTTGTGGCAGGCCGCGTTGAAGCCGATGATCACGCAGTCGAAGGTCGACGCGATCTTGTCGACCCCGTCGAAGGTCCGCTCCGTGAAGCTCTCGAGGCGCCAGCGATCGCGGTCCCCGCGCAGGAAGCTCGAGACGTCATGCGCCGGGCTGTGCAGCATCTCCGCCTCGCTTTGCACAAGCGCGACGGCCAGGCGGGGCGCGTCGAGCTGGAGCCCGGTGTCAAGCGTCTGCCACGCCATCGCGGCCGTCGTGGAAGCGCGTGACCTCGAAGTCGCGGAAGGTGAACTTCACAGGTACCACAGGGTGGTAGCTGTGCGGGTCGTCCTCGAGCTCCTGCCGCCAGCGCTTGCCGGCGCAGCGCAGGAACACGCGATCGTTGAGCGAGTCGTTTCGTGCGACGCCCACGCACACCCAGTCCGGAGCATCGTTGTCGTTGCGGTAGTAGGCCGAGAAGTAGGGTCCCCGGCGCTCGAGCCGCAGCCGTGCCGACAGCGCGCTGCCGTCGCCCACCGGCCGGCCGTACCAGTTGTTGTCGTAGTCGGTGCCCGAGTTCGAGTTGATCCGGTAGCCGTCGTCCTCGTCGTGCTCCACGCCCGCGAACGGCGGCGCGCCGTGCGGGTCGAAGAAGTTCGACTTGTCGCGCGAGCCCGGAACGAAGCGACTGCCGTCCTCGCGCACCGGCTTCTTGTGGGCCGCGGGCGGCACGTTCACCGCCGCCATCTCGAGCGTCGTGGCCTGCCCCACCCGGCTGGTCTCGTAGGAGACCTCGGCCGCGAAGTCGCCCTCGATGCCGTCCACGTATCCCACGCCGCCGCCCGAGTAGAAGGGCCACGCCTTCAGCGCGTACCAGACGCCCTCCTCCAGCTCCGAGTCGCCCTTCAGCTTGCCGTCGTACTCGGCGATGTCCACGTGCACGCCGTCGTCCTGGGTCACGTACGCGTACTTGTTCGCCTTCGCGTAGCCGAGCGAGAAGCGGCGCGGGTTCGTCTCGGTGCCCTCGAAGCTATCGCTCACGAGCTGCTGCGCCGGGCGCACGTACGGCGCCACGTCGAACATCGAGTCGGTTGCGAGCGACCACACGAAGGGGTGCTCGCGCAGTGCCTCGTACTCCTCGCGCGTGAACACCGCGGGGTCGCGATAGAGGTAGACGATCGCGCCCAGGCGCAGAGCCTGGTTGCTGTGGATCTGCGCGAGTTTGCGCCCCGCGTCGGTGAGCTGGCCGTCGTCTCCGAGGATGGAGCCGATCTCGATGACGAGACCGTCGGCTTCCTGCCCCTGCATGAGCGCCACCTGGTCCGCGGGTGAGCGCTCCCAGTCGAACGTCGCGACCCGCACGCCCGGAAGCTGCTCTCGGGCGAGCCGCAGGTTCTCGGGGTCCTTGGAATAGAGGATCACCTCCTCGCTCTTGAACTGCTCCCGGATCGCGTCGCAGGTCTTCTTGACGAACTCGTCGCGCCGGCCGGTTTCGAGCGACGAGTCGTGCTTCAGCTCCACCACCTTCGGCACGTCGGCCGGCAGCTCGCCGAGGAGGTGCGGGAAGGTCTCGATCTGGTCGCCCGGCTTCTCTGGCCTGCGGTAGTGGAACTCGGTCGCCCCGCGCGGGCGGAAGGTCTCGCCCACGTCGAGCTTGCGAAGCTCCGCGAGGTCGGTGTCGATGATCGAGTGGTTCGTACCGGCCACGCGCTCGGTGGTCGGATCGTGCGAGACCACGAGCCGGCCGTCCTTGGTGAGCTGCACGTCGAGCTCGAGCGCCCCCGCCCCGGCCGTGTAGGCGGACACCAGCGCGGTGCGCGTGTTCTCCGGCGCGTGCAGGCGGTTGCCGCGGTGGGCCAGGACTCTCACGAGCTCAGCGCTCCCTCGAGCTCGCCGACCACGCACAGCGCGTAGCCCTGCGGCGGCTTGGGCGTGTTCTCCGCGATCACGTTCAGCACGTACTCGCCGGCGGCGGGCTCGTCGAGCACGATCTGCTCGACGTTGTTGCGCTTGTCGAGGGCCGGCGGACGCTCCGTCGAGTCCTTCAGGTAGCGCTCGAGCAGCTCGTCCGCCTTTCGGCGGGCCACTCGGTGTTCCGCGTTCCCGTACACCGGCGTGCCGGCGGGCGGACTGAGCTTGAGATGCAGGTTGTTCTGGACCCCGTCGCTCGGCCAGTCGGTCCAGGCGAGCACCAGGCGCAGCGGACCCGCCCCGCCGTCGCTGACCGTGAACCGGTAGGTCTGCTGCGCCAGCACCGAGCCCCGGCTCGCCAGCGCCTTCGGGGAGTCCTGCCGCACATCGTCGTACTCGAGCCTGCGGCCCGCGGGCGCCCCGTCGTGGGGAAGCACGTTGCTCAGGTCGACCCGTCCGAAGCCCTGATCGAAGTCCGGGTAGCCGATCTCCTCGCGCAGCTCCTCAGGCAAATCTCGCGATTTGATGCGCCTGGCCGAGGCGATCAGGATCGCCTTCAGGAGAGCCGCGGACGGATTGGCGAGCCCCCGCTCCTCACGCAGGTACTCCCGCAGGACGGCGGCGCAGCCGGCGACCACCGGAGCGGCCATGCTCGTGCCGCCGAGGTATCCGTAGGCGCCGTTCACCGCTCCGCCGTTCGGCACGTCGAGGAAGCTGATCCGCGCGCCCTCGGCGCGTGGAGCGAGGATGTACGTCCCGGGCGCCAGCACGTCCGGCTTGACGGCCTCCGAGTCGGTGGGGCCGCGGCTGCTCAGCGCGGCAGGGCAGTCTGGGTCGCCGGACATGCGCTCGTCCGCGCACGGCGGAATCGGGAAGTTCTTCTTGTTGTAAACCCCCCAGGTCAGGTCGATGTCGGGGCGGTCGGTGATGCTCGCTCCCACCGTCAGGGCGTTCTTCGAGCTAGCGGGCGACCCGACCGTGTGGAACCCGACCCAGCCCTCCGGGGCCACGCCGGAGTTTCCCGCCGCAATCACCACGAGAACCTCCGGGTTGGCCCACACGAACTCGTCGAGAGCCAGGCTGCCGAAGTCGTAGTGGCCAGCGAAGTTCGTGCCCACGCTCAGGTTCACGATGTGCGCGCCCTTCGCCACCGCCCGCTCGAGCAGCTCCGCCCAGTTGGCGGGGATCAGCGGCACGCCATCGGGACCGACGAACCCCACGATGGCGAGCTTTGCCCCAGGCGCGATGCCCTTGTTCTCGCCACCGGACGCCGCCCCGGTGCCGGCCACGATCCCCGCCACGTGGGTGCCGTGCCCGATTGTGTCCTCCTTGCTACCGCCCTCCACGTTGTCGAGCGATGCGAGCTGGCCGTTGAAGTCCTCGTGGCCGTTGTCGATCCCGCTGTCGAAGATCGCGACCACCTCGCCCGCGCCGGTCCACTTCAGGCCCTCCACGCCGACGAGCGGCCGGGCATGGCTCGTGAGCAGGCTTGCCGGCTGGTAGAGGTCGAGCCGGCGCATGCTGCGGATGCGCGCGACGTTCGCGATCAGCTCGCGGTCGAGGGGCGCCTCGAAGCGGATGTACAGGTAGGAGGCCTCGCTCACGGCTATCCCGAGCTCCTGCAATCGCTCCACGACGGCGTCGCGGTCGGCGATGCGGTGAAGGACGAGGTCGAAGGTCCGGCGCTCGCCCGGGAACTCGTCGAGCTCGCGCACGAGGTGCGGGGTGAGCTTCTCCTCCAGGCCGTAGCGCTCCACGGCGCGGACCCCCGGCGTGTCGCGCACCTGCGAATACTGCCCGCGTGTGAGCCGGGTCCGGTATGAGTCCGGCGGCTCGAAGGCGGCAAGGTCGACTCCGTAGCCGACGAAGGCGGCCCGCTGATCCTCCGTGATCGGACCCTCCAGGCGGATGTGGTAGAAGGCGACGTCGGGCGCGTCCTCGGGCTCGGGCTCGCGCACCAGCGGCTTGGCACGCCGGAGTCCCTTCAGCCGCGGGTCGTCGGCGGCCACGTGCCCCTGGCGACCCATCGGCGTGGGCGGGCCGACCGGTCCGGCCCCGTTCGAATTGATCGGGTCGACGATGATGCCGCGCTCGGCAAGAGCCCGTACGCCGTCGGCGTCGAGCCAGCCTTGCACGACTCCCTCGTAGGTGGCGTGGCCCTCGCGCACGAACTTCTCGGCGAGTTTGCGTTCCTCGTCGTTCGTGACGTAGACGGCGGCGTGCAGGTCCTCAGCCACCGTAGGCCTCCTTCAGCGTCTTCTTCAGCTCGTCCGAGATGTTCGGCTGCTTGTCCACGAGCTCCCAGTAGCCGTCGGAGCCGACCTCGGGCGCGTCGAGCGGCACCGACTTGGGCATCTCGACGTCCGCAAGCAGCGATGCGTCCATGCCCGCCTGCTCCTCCTCGGAGGGCTCGTACTCGTTGTCGAGCTCCACGGTGAAGGTCTCGAGCTCCATGCCGCCGGCCAGCAGCTCCGCCTCCTTGTCCTCGGCCTCGGCCGCGCGCGCGGGCAGGTCCGCCATCCCCTCGGTGAGCACCTCGACGGCGCGGGCGAACGAGATGTCGTTCACCGGGGAGTTGGAGGCATGAAGGTCGAACGCCTTGGCCTCGCCGTTCAGGCTGTAGTCCTCGAGCGCGTAGTCCGGCGCGCGGTGCAGCTGATCCATCAGCTTGCGCTCGCCGTAGCGTGGGATGCCGTGGATCGTGACCAGGTCCACGTCGCGCTCGGTTGCAGCGATCAGGTGGTCCCACGGGTCGCCGTTCGTCCCGCGGATCACCAGCAGGTCCGCCATCGAGCCCGGAGTGATGTGGCCGAGGTACTGCTCCCAGTGGGGGAGTGCCGCCGCGCCCGCGGTCACGGAGCGCACGAGATCCTCACTCGTGAAGTCGGCTCCCTGCTCCTCGACGGCCTGCTTGGCCACCTTCAGCTCCTGGAGCAGGTTCTTGCTGCCCGTGGGCGCCCAGTCGCAGCCGAGGCCGAAGGTCACCCCAGACTTGCGCAGCGCCTTCAGGTCGACCGTCTTGCCGTAGAGCAACTGGTTGCTGAACGGGGACCAGACCACCGTGGCGCCGCGGCTCGCCAGCAGCGCCAGGTCGTCCGCGCTGAGCCCGAGCGCGTGGATCCCGACGAGGTTCGGGCCGATCAGGTTGCGGTCGCTCAGGTTCGCGAAGTGCTGGCGGCTCTTGTCGTCGATGCCCTCGGAGAGGTGGTAGAAGCAGACCATCTTGTCGAGGGTGCGCTTGAAGGACTCGAACTCCGACGGGTCGCCGCCCTTGCGCAGCTTCAGGTCCGGCACGTGGCTGGTGGCGTCGGGGAGGCGCTTGTCGCCGGTCTGCTCCACGTTGCGCATCACGCCGTCGTAGAGCCCCCAGCCCCCGTTTACCTGGGTCTTGATCCCCTGGCCGGTCGTGGTGCCGCCGATCAGGGCCTTGGCCTCCACGTAGCGGACGAGGTAGCGCGCCGTCCGATACGAGCCGGCGATCGCCTTCACCGGCTTGCTCACCTCCGCCGAGTAGAGCGGCGTGCCCCACTGGCTGCGGTTGTCGTAGCGCTTCGGCAGCGGCCAGAGCGGCCGGATGTTGTACGCGAAGTGGTTGTGGAGGTCGATCAGGCCCGGGTAGATCGTGCCGCCGGTCTCGATCGCCTTCGCGTCGGCGTACTCGGCGGGCAGCTCCTCGCCCTCCTTGACGACCGCGGCCACGAGGCCCTTGCTGATCACGACCTGCGCGTTGTCGAGCTTCTGACCGGGCGCATCCATCGGCACGACGCGCCCGCGAAGGATGTACGTGGGCCCCCGGTCCACCTCGATCTCTCCCGCGAGCAGCTCGGGCGGCGGCTCGGCCGTCACGGCAGGGGCTGGAGCCTCCACGGTGGCGGCCGCGCTCACGCTCACCGATCGCATCCCGGCGGCCGCGGCCGCAACCAGCAGCCCCGGGTTCGCGCTCACGTAGACGCACTCCTCGATCGGCGTCTCCGCCAGCGCCGCTGCCACGGCGAAGGCTCGCCGGTCCGGCAGGCTCACCGGCAGGTTCGACGCCATCACGAGCAGCTCCGGGTCGAACGACGAGAACAGCCCGACCTGCTCGAGGATGCCCTTCACGTCGCGCGCGCTCTTGAAGTTCTCCGCGTTGCAGAGCACGCCGAGCCGCTCGCCGGGCAGCATCCAGGCGGCGGCCTCGGGACGCGCGGCGTAGCCCTGCTCCGTGCGCAGCACGAGCGTCCCGAGGAGGTCGAAGAAGACCGTCATGCGGCCTCGTCCGGCGAGGGCTCGTCAAGGTCGTCGGTGGCCGCCCACGCCTCCGCGACCGGCGGCGCGCTCTCCACCACCCCAGCCAGCAGCTCGGCCTGGAGGGCCTTCTCCTGCTGGAGCTGCGTCACCGGCGAGCCGGCCGTGAGCGTCGGCGCCTCGGACAGCGGCTCGAGCTCCTCCACGTATTCACAGGGGCCGATCTCGAGCATCGGGCAGAACACGCACGCGCCGGCCGGCCGCACGAGGTGGCCGCTGTCCGCGTTGAACTTGATCCGCCCGGCGTTCGCCTCCTCCACCAGCTGCGCGATCACGCGCTCGCGGGCGGGGCCGAACTCGTCCGGGTTGCCCGTGATGTGGGGCGAGTAGATCACCCGCGCGTCGATCACGCGCCCGTCGGGCAGGTCGCCGTAGCGCAGCCGCACCTCGCGCTTCATCAGCTCCTCGAGGCTTTCGCGCGGCTCGGGCTTCCCGGTGGAGAAGCGGTCGTGCACCTCCTCGTTGAAGGCGTTGGCCGTGCTCTGGCTGAAGATCAGGAGCACCGGCGGCAGGCTCTGGAAGAGCTGGCGCAGGAAGTACTTACGCTCCCGCAGGCACTCGCTCACGATGCCCGCCCGCTCGTCCTCCGTCATCGGCGGCAGGGCGGGGTCCTTCGGGTCCGGCTTCGTGGTCCACTTGGCGGACGGGCTCGCGACCATGTTCCCGTAGGCGAGGTCCTCGCCCACCGCCAGCTTCTCCTTGGGCCAGCCCATCGCGTCGGCCAGCCCCTCGAGCAGGTCCTGGTAGCCGTCGTACATCTTCTGGCGCGCCAGGCTCACCTCGATCTCGCGGTTGCCGTTCCCGTCCTTCGGGATGTCGAGCTCGAAGTCGGA
>DASUQG010000035.1:0-2066 GCA_036280695.1 Thermoleophilaceae bacterium | reverse complement strand
GTCCTCGAGAACCTCGCCCAGTCGAAGCTCGAGGTCGCGAGGCTCTATGCCACGGTTTCCGATCTCAAGGATGTGGAGCAGCGTCTGACCGATCTTCGACAGTGAACAGACGGAATCGGGCAGTTTTGCGCGCTAACTAATTGGTTTTGTTGAGGTGGGGTTGGGGGCGGCGAAAGGTCGTGCTGCTAAATAGTTATGCTAGGAGGCGCTTTATAATTGACGGTTTTTAGAATCGCGTGCTGCTTGGCGGCATGTACGTCCGTGAGAAGCAGATCGGCCCTTACCGCTACCTCTACTTGGTCGAGAGCGTGCGCGAGGGTGGCCGAACGAAGCAGCGGATCATCAAGAACCTCGGCCGCAAGGAGCACGTCGACGCCAACGGCGACCTCGATCGCCTGGCCCGCTCGGCCGCGCGCATGGCGCAGCGCTCGATGATCCTGTCGCTCCTGGACCAGGGCGGCGCGCCGGCGTTGGCCACCTACCGGATCGGTCCGCCGCTCGCCTTCGAACGGCTCTGGAAGGAGACCGGCTGCCAAGTGGTGATCGAAGATCTGGCCGCGGAGCGCGGCTTCGGCTTCTCGCTGGAGCGCGCCTGCTTCCTGACCGTGCTGCACCGGCTGATGGTCTCGGGCTCCGACCGTTCCGCCGACGCCTGGCGCGAGGATTATCGGATCGAGGGCACCGACGACCTCGCTCTCCACCATCTCTACCGCGCGATGGGCTGGCTCGGCGGGGAGCTGCCGGACGCCGAGCAGACAGACCGCACGCCGTTCGCCCCGCGCTGCCTCAAGGACATCGTGGAGGAGCGGTTGTTCGAAGCCCGCCGCGACCTGTTCAGTGAGCTGTCGGTGGTGTTCATGGACACCACGAGCTTGTACTTCGAGGGGGCAGGCGGCGAGAGCCTCGGCCAGCGGGGTCACTCCAAGGACCACCGACCCGACCTGATGCAGATGATCGTCGCGGTGGTGATGGATCAGCGCGGCCGCCCGCTGTGCTGCGAGATGTGGCCGGGCAACACCACCGACGTCGCGGCGCTGATCCCGGTGATCGACCGCCTGCGCCGGCGCTTCGGGATCGGACGGGTGTGCGTGGTGGCCGATCGCGGGATGATCAGCGCTCAGACGCTCGCGGCTCTCGAGGCGCGTGGCCTCGAGTATGTGCTCGGGGTTCGTGAACGGAGCGCGAAGGAAGTCCGCACCTTGGTGCTGAGCGACGCCGCGCCCTTCGTCCCGCTCGTCATCCCGCGGCAGGGACGGGCGGATACCGAGCTGGAAGCCAAGGCGGTGACCTTCGATGGCCGCCGCTACATCGTCTGCCGCAACCGGGCCGAAGCCAAGAAGGACGCTGCCGACCGGGAGGCGATCGTGGCAAGCCTGCGCCGAGCGCTCCGCCATGGCGACAAGGCGCTGGTCGGCAACCGCGGCTACCGGCGCTTCTTGCAGGCGCCCGAGGTTCGCTTTGCGATCGATGAGGCTCGGATCGTCGAGGACGCGCGGTTCGATGGGATCTTCGTGCTCAGGACCAATACCACCCTCGACCCGCTCCAGGCGATGCTGCGCTATCGCGAGCTGCAGGGCGTTGAGCAGCTGTTTCGCAGCGCCAAATCCCTGCTGGCGACCCGGCCAATCTTCCACAAGCGCGACGCGACCATCCGCGGCCACGTGTTCTGCTCGTTCCTCGCATTGGTGCTGCAGAAGGAGCTCCGCGATCGTCTCGCCGCGGCCGGGCTCGAATTCGAATGGGCTGAGATCCTGCGCGATCTGGATCGCCTTCAGGAGGTCGAGGTCGCGCAGGACGGCAAGCGCTTCATCCTCCGCACCCCGACCACGGGCACCGCTGGCAAACTGTTCCAGACGCTTCGCGTCGCGCTGCCGCCCAACCTGCGCGACGCCGCTCCCGAGCCCGACGACACGCCCGCCGAACCCGCCCTCCTGTAGTGCTAAGGCCGTCTGCGCGCGCCGTAAGTGCCTGAAAAGCCGAACATTCTCAGATTGCGGTGTCGAAGATCGGCCAGGCACGACCCAGCCGCCGCTGCGGCGTGGGCCTGGAGCGACGCGCTCACGGCC
>DASUQG010000034.1:0-9517 GCA_036280695.1 Thermoleophilaceae bacterium | reverse complement strand
GCGCGCGAGCTCGCCGAGCACTACTGGGAGCTGCTGAAGGACGCGAAGCTGACTATGGCTCCACTGGAGCAGGGCTGACCGTCTCGCCCGCGCCGACGATCTCCCAGAACGTCGGCAGCAGCGGCACCTGGTAGGTGCCGGCGAGCTCGATCCGGTACTCGGCCATCCGCTCGGAGTACCAGTAGCGCTCGAAGTGGGCCTTGGACGGGAAGTTCGCGGTCTGCACGAAGTCGAGCCGGCCCTCGTGGGAGCGCGTGAACGACCACTCCGTGGCTCCGAAGTCCACGGCGAGCTCGGCGGCGGGCCGCCAGCCCTCGGCGAACCTGTCGCCGCGGAACGGGTTCGCCACCAAGCGAATCTGCACCTGAATCATGCGCCCACCTCCGCGCGTATCGCGCCCGGTCCATCTGCCGTCTTGCCCTGGCCCTCCTCCTCGGCGCCCACGAGGATCGAGATCTTGCCGAGGTGCTTGTTCTCCTTCATCAGCTGGTGCGCGTCGGGCACGCCCTCGAAGCCGAGCGTGCGCCACAGCACAGGCCGGATCTGCCCCGACTCGATCAGCTCGTTCGCCTTGTTGCACTCGTACGCGTTGGCGAAGTGGGAGCCGAGAATCTCCTTCTGGCGCATCCACAGGTAGCGGACGTCGAAGTCGAGGTTGTAGCCCGTGGTGCCAGCGCAGATCACGACCTTGCCGA
Organism: Thermoleophilaceae bacterium; assembly: GCA_036280695.1. Taxonomy (GTDB): domain Bacteria; phylum Actinomycetota; class Thermoleophilia; order Solirubrobacterales; family Thermoleophilaceae; genus JACVRW01. Next base: position 8,822 of record DASUQG010000034.1, on the reverse strand, counting down.
ACGGCTTGACGGTGAAGACCGAGGTCGGGAACGTGGCCTTGCCGACGTGCTCGAAGACGATGTCGGGCGCGGCGCCGAGAATCTGCCTCACGCGCTTGGAGAACTCGCGGGAGACCTTCTCGCGCGCCTTCTCCTCCTCGGCCGTCTCGCCGCCCCTGCGCATCATGCCCGCGAACTCGTTGCGGTCGATGTAGTCGACCGCGCCGAGCTGCTTCACGAGCTCGCCCTTGTCGGAGCTCGACACCACGCCGACCGCGTGGGCGCCAGCGAGCGCGCAGATCTGCGTGGCGAACACGCCGAGGCCGCCGGCCGCGCCCCAGATCAGGACCCGGTCGCCGGCCTGGATTCCGCAGCGGGTGATCAGCATCCGATAGGCGGTGAAGTAGACGAGCCCGTACGAGGAGGCCTCGTCCCAGGTGAGGCCCTGCGGCTTCGGCAGGAGCTGCTGTGCCTGGACCTTCGTGAACTGTGCGAACGAGCCCCAGGTGGTCTCGTAGCCCCAGATCACCTGGCTCGGCGCGGCGAGGGGGTCGAGGCCGTGCACCTCCGGGTCCTCGTACGACGCCATGTTGCAGTGGATGACGACCTCGTCGCCCGGCTTCCAGCGCGTCACGCCCTCGCCGACCTTCCAGACCACGCCGGAGGCGTCGGAGCCGCCGATGTGGTGTCCGAACTCCGGGTGGTCGCCGTAGCGCCAGACCCCGACCGGCTGGCCGAGGGCAGCCCAGACGTTGTTGTAGTTCACACCCGCGGCCATCACGCGCACGATCACCTCGAACGCGCCGGGTTCCGGCACCTCGATCTCCTCGAGCTGGAACGCATTCTTCGGCTCGCCCTGGCGCTCCTCGCGGATCACCCAGGCGGCCATCGTCTCCGGCAGCTCGCCGGGCTCGACGTCGAGCTCCGACACCTTTGTCACGTCCACGGCCATGCGGGCCGGGAGATTACCGAGCGACCGGAACAGCCTCCGCCGCCGCGGCCTCGGGAACCCTCGCGGCGTCGTGCTGCTCGGCCGGCCGGTTGCCGACCAGCGTGAACGCGATCACCACACCCACCGCCGCCACGCCCGCCGAAAGCCACATCCCGCTCGCCAGCGCGTGGATGAACGCGTTGTGCGCAGCGTCCATGGCGGCCGGGGGGAGGCCGCCACCGTCCGACGCCGTGCCGAGCCCCTCGACGAGGCGCTCCTGCTGGGCGGCGCTCACGCCGGTGCCGGCGAGCGCGCTCGCGATGTCATTGCGGGCGATGTGCTGGAACAGCGCACCGAGCGCGGCCACGCCGAACGTGCCGCCGACCATGCGGCTCATCGACAGGATGCCGGAGCCCACGCCGGCCTTCTGCGGCGGCACCGCGTTCATCGCGGCGGTCGACATCGGCGACATCACGAGCGCCATGCCGATGCCCATCAGCACGAAGGCGGGCAGCAGGAGGCCGTAGCCGGTGTGGAGGTCGATGCGTGTCTGGAGGAACAGCGCGATCGTCACGAGCGTGAGCCCAGTGACCATCGGCGGCCGCGGACCGATGCGGTCGGCGAGCCGTCCCGCGAGCGGCGCGATCAGCACGATCATCAGGGTGGAGGGGAGGAAGCGCACGCCCGCCTCGACCGCGGAGTAGCCCAGGATGTTCTGCATGTAGAGCGCGGTGAAGAAGAACATCGCGAGCATCGCGAACGAGACGATGAACCCGACCATGTTCGAGCCGAGGAAGGTCTTCGAGCGGAACAGCGAGAAGTCCACCATCGGCTCGCTCACGCGCGGCTCGGTCAGGGCGAAGCCCACGAGGCCGACGGCCGCGGTGAGCAGCAGGCCGATCACCTCGGGCGAGCCCCAGCCCCACGAGTTCCCCTCGATCAGCGCGAGCACCAGCGCGGTGAGGCCGACCGACAGGGTCACGATGCCGGGCCAGTCGATCGAGTGGCGCGTGCTCTCGTCGCGCGACTCGCGCGCGGCGAACAGCGTGACCGCCACGGCGCCCACCGCCACCGGCAGGTTGAGGAAGAAGATCGCGCGCCAGGACACGTACTGGGTCAGCGCGCCGCCGACCACGGGGCCGATCGCGAGCGCCAGCGCGGACACGCCCGCCCACGTGCCGATCGCCTTGCCGCGCTCCTCCGGCGGGAAGGTCACGGTGATGATCGAGAGGGTGGCGGGCATCATGAACGCCGCGCCCACGCCCTGAACGGCGCGGCCGGCGATCAGCCAGCCCTGGTCGGGCGCGAGCCCGATCGCGGCGCTCGATAGCGCGAACACCACCACGCCGAAGAGGAACATGCGGCGTCGGCCGAGGATGTCGCCGAGCCGCCCGCCGGTCACGAGCAGGACGGCGAAGGTCAGCGTGTAGATGTTGACCGTCCACTCGAGGCTTGGCAGCGATGCGCGCAGGTCCCTCTGGATGGACGGCAGCGCGACGTTCACGACCGTGTTGTCGAGCATGATCATGAAGAGGGCGAAGCACATCGCCGCCAGCGTCCACCAGCGGCGGTTGCCCTCGTTGAGGCGCATGCGCTCGGTCATAGGCCCAGCCTCTCGACGATCGGCGCGATGGCCGCGCCGAGCGCCTCGCGGTCGTCCGGCTCGAGGCCCTCGACGAAGCGCTCCACTCCCGCGATCCGCACCGCCACGACGCGCTCGTAGGTCGCGCGCCCGCGGGCGCTCAGCGTCACGAGCTTGCAGCGGCGGTCGCTCGGATCCTCCTGGCGCTTCACCTCTCCGCGCTGCACCAGGCCGTCCACCGCGCGGCTCACGGCGGCGAGGGAGAGGCCGATCTCCTCGGACAGCGCTCCGAGCGACCGCGGAGAGTCCGCGTTCGCGAGCAGACCGAGGCACTTCAGCTGCGAGAACGAGATACCCGCGTCCTGGAGCTCGGCGAAGAACTCGCGGTTGGTGGAGCCGAGCAGATGCTTGAGGAGCAGGCCGAGATCGCGGCCGACGGTGGTGGTGATAATTGCTTGCACGCAAGCAAGTAATACCAGATGAAAATGAAATCTGCGGGCGGAACCTAAGTCGTGCCCGGCGGCGTATATGGGCTGTGATCGACCGGTGCCACCGACGTACTGTCAACAAGTGAGCACCGCGGCCGCCCGCATCGACGCAGGCTTCGACGTGGACGCGTTTCTCGAACGGCCGCTGGTGGCCCATGTCGCCGCGGCGGGTCCGAGTGTGCGGGCGGTGTGGTTCCTGTGGGAGGACGGAGCCTTCTGGTGGCTGACGGGGAGCTGGTCGGGGCTGCCGTCGATCCCGAAGGCGGACCCGCGCGTGGCGCTGCTGGTCGACACCTGCGAGCTCGAGACAGGGGACGTCCTCCAGCTGAGCGCCGAGGGCGATGCCGAGATCTACCAGCTCGATCCGGGCCGGGCCTGCCGCATCCTCCAGCGCTACCTCGGCGTCGACGCCTCTCGCTGGCCCGAGCGCTTCAAGGGCAGCACCTTCCACGACCCGGCCACGCGCATGATCCGTCTCGTGCCGAGCTCGCTGCGGGCACGCGATCTCTCGTACGCCCTGCCTTAGGATCGGCGCGTGCGCGCGACCCTGTTCGCCCTGCCGGCCTCGCATCCGTCGCTAGCGGCGCAGCTGATGCTCGAGCACAAGGGCGTCGAGTACAGGCGCATCGACGTGGTTGCGGCCACGCAGCGGGTGATCCTTCCGGCGCTCGGCTTCCCGCGCAAGACCGTGCCGGCCATCAGGCTCGACGGGGCGAAGATCCAGGGCACGAGGGAGATCGCCCTGGCGCTCGACGCGCTGATTCCGTCGCCGCCGCTGTTCCCGGCCGATCCGGAGCGGCGGCGGGAGGTCCAGGAGGCCGAGGCCTGGGGCGAGGAGGTGCTCCAGCCGGTCCCGCGGCGTCTGATCTGGAACGCGCTAAGGCGCGACAGCTCCACGCTCGAGACCTACCTCGAGGGCGCCAGGATCGGCATCCCCACCCCGATCGCGGCGCGCACCGCCGGGCCGTTCGTCATTGCCTCGCGCCGCTTCAACCGCGCCACCGACGAGGCCGCCGAGCGCGACCTCGCCGCCCTGCCCGGCCTGATCGATCGCGTCGACGAGCTGATCGAGCGCGGCGTGATCGGCGGCGCCGAGCGCAACGCGGCCGACTTCCAGATCGCCACGAGCGTCAGCCTGCTGCTCACGATGGACGACGTGCGGCCGCTGATCGAGGGCCGCCCGGCCGAGCGGCTCGCGCGCGACGTCGTGAAGAGCCAGCCGGGCCACATGCCGCGCGTGTTCGCGGCGTAGCGTCCGACCCCCGGCGTACGCTCGTCAGTCCACATGGAAGCAGCCACTCCACTCAGGCAGCCGCACGTCCGCACAATGGGCGACGTCCTCGCGATCGACGGCCTGGTCGTCGACGACGAGTGCGCGGTCCGCCTCGTTCGCGAGCGCGAGCAGAACGGCGACGACGCGGTCAAGACCGTCCGCGACGCGGTCGAGATCGGCGCGCGCGTGCTGGACCGCGAGCAGGCGGGCGCCAACGCCGAGTTCGTGAAGGTCGAGTTCGAGAAGGCCTCCCGGCAGGTGCAGCAGGAGTTCACCGAGCAGGCGCGCACGATCGCGCAGTTCTTCGAGAACCAGTTCGCGGAGGTCTTCGGCGAGCAGGACGGCCAGCTCGCGAAGGAGCTGGAGCGCCGCTTCGGGGACGGCAGCGCCGCCTCCGTCCAGAACCGCGTCCGCGAGGCGGTCAACGAGACGCTCGCCAAGTCGCGCGAGGACCTGGTGCGCCAGTTCTCCGCGTCCGACGAGCGCAACCCGCTGGCCGACTTCAAGGCCTCGGCCGTCCAGCAGATCCACCAGGCCGCCGCCCGCTCCGACGCCACGCAGCGCGCCCTGCTCGAGAAGATGGCCGAGCTCGAGAAGCAGATGCAGGCGCTGCGGCTCGAGAAGGAGAAGCTCGAGGAGGTCGAGGCCGAGCGCGAGCGCGGCACCGCCAAGGGGCGCAGCTTCGAGGAGGCGGTGGCGGCCGCCGTGGACGAGATGGCGCTCGCGCAGGGCGACGTGGCCGAGGCCGTGGGGGATTTCAAGGAGGCCACCGGCAAGGTCGGCGACGTGGTGGTCGCGATCGATGCCTGCAACGGCCCCGCGCGCGGACGCATCGTGATCGAGGCGAAGGACAGCCGGCTGTCGAGCCCGAAGGCACTCAGGGAGCTCGACGAGGCGATGGCGGAGCGCAGCGCCGACTTCGCGGTGCTCGTGGTGCCCACGGAGGACGAGGTCCCGGCGAAGATGGAGCCGCTCCGCGAGTACAACGGCGACAAGCTCGTCGTGGCGCTCGACCCGGAGGCTGGCCCGCTGGCGCTCGAGCTCGGCTATCGGCTCGCGCGTGCGCGCGTGCTGATGAAGCGCGCCGACGCCGACGGCATCGACGCCGGAGCCGTGCGCGATGCCGCGGACCGTGCGCTCGCCGCGCTGGCCGAGGAGCGCAAGGTCAAGCAGCAGCTCACCGGAGCTAAGACAAGCATTGACAAGGCCTACGAGCACGTCGACGCGATGACGGCACGCGTGCGCGCGCTGCTACAGGAGATCGACGCGCTGGTGCGGCCGGCGGACGAGGACGGCGCGACGCCGCCGGCAACGGAGCCGGCGGACGACCAGCTCGCCCTCTAGGGCTGCAGCAGCTCGTTGTTCGAGTTCTTGCGCTCCTTGCCGATCCGCAGCACGGCCGGCTGGATCTCCTTGCGGACCGCCTTCTTGGAGCCCGCGCGCACCTCGTAGTCGCCCGGCGCGAGCGTCTTCTGGATCGTGGCGGTGTCGCCCGGCTGGACCGGTCCCTGCTGCTCGGTGATCGACTCGCCCTCGAGGGTGATGGTGCGCTCGCTGTCGGTCTGGTTCGAGATCGTGATCTCCACCGGGCCGGCGCCGATCTTCGCGGGCGAGACCGTGACCTTGTCGTCCTGAATCACGCCCGTGAGCGCCACGCGCACCGGCGCGCGCGCCTCGTTCTTGAAGTCCTCGTCGCCACAGCCCGCGAGCAGCGCTGCCACAACCGCCAGCGCGGCACAGGCTCGAACCGTCATTCGCACAACAGGGGAACTTAACCGAACCAGACCGACCCGCGCGCCAGTACCAGGTCGTCGAGCTCCTCCTGAATCCGCAGCCTGATGCGCTCTGAGAGCCGTCCGACGAGCGCGATGTCGTCCGCGTCCTCGGGCCCGTAGGCCGACAGGTCGACCGGCTCGAGGAAGCGGATCCTGAACTTCGCCGGCAGGTACATCAGTCCCGCGGCCAGCCCGAAGTGCGGGACCGCGTGGTTGATGGGGAAGTAGATCAGGCCGGTGAGGCGCTGGAGCAGCGGCACGTGGGCGAAGATCGGCATCGCCTCCTCGGCGCCGATCACCGCGGTCGGCACGATCGGCACGCCCGCGCGCATCGCGGTGCGCACGAAGCCTCCGCGACCGAAGCGACGCAGTTTGTAGCGCTGCCAGAACAGCTTCCGCGAGCCCTTCTGCCCCTCGGGGAACACGAGCACGAGTTGGCCTTCGTCGCCGAGCAGGCGCTGTGCGTTCGCGGGGTGCGCGCCCACGAGCCCGATCTTGTTCGCGAGCATGCCCACGCCCGGATAGCCCTTGAACCAGTTCTCCCCGAGCATGTAGAGCGGCCGCGGGCTCTGATGCTCGTGGCGGATCGCCTGCATGATCATCGGCGCGTCCGGGGGCAGGGCGCCGGAGTGGTTCGAGACGATCAGCGCGCCGCCCTCCGCGGGCACGTTCTCGATCCCCTCGACCTCGACCCGAAACCAGTGCCGGTAGTAGAAGTCGAGCAGCGGCTCGACGAGGTCGAAGATGCGCTGCGAGCGGCCCCAGTCGTCGATCTCCCGCCCCGGCTCGGCAGCCGGAACGAGCTCGCGGAGCTCGCGCAGGTCCACGGGCGGCGCGTCGGCCGGCCGCGGAAGCTCGAGCTCGCTTCCGTCGTGGTCGTAGCCGGGGGACGGCGGCGAGCTCACGAGTGGGCTGTCGGGCGAGAGGCCGTGCCGGCTCGTGGGGGTGCGTGGCTCAGCCACGTGCGAAGGGCAGCTCGACGACCTCGGCCGTCGCCCCACCCACCTCCACGCTGGCCCCGGGTTCGGCTTCGCGGCGCACCAGTGCGAGCGCGATCGGACCAAGCCTGGGGGAGACGCACGTGGAGCCCAGCCTGCCGACCACCTTCTCGCCGAGCATGATCTCCGTGCCGCGCTCGGCCGGCTCGGACAGCCGCAGGCCGCGCAGGTGGCGGTTCGGCTTGCCCCTGTAGTGGAGGCGCGCCACCGTCTCCTGGCCCACGTAGCAGCCCTTCGTGAAGCTCACGGCGCGCTCGTTGATGCCGGCCTCCTGGGGAATCGTGTCGGCGTCCATGTCGTAACCGAGCCGCGGCCGCCCGGCCTCGATCCGCAGGCACTCGGCGACCTCCTCGGACACCGGCTCCACGTCGAGCGTCGTGCCCCTGGGCGCGATCACGTCGACGCCGAACGGAGTCGCCACATAGACGCCGTGCTCGCCGCTCACGAACGCGTGCTCCTCGGCGGGCGCCGCGGCGTCGAGCCGCTCGCGCGCGGCGGGGCCGACCAGGGAGAACAGCGCGCGTGACTCGGTCAGATCCTCGAACTGCACGTCGCGGCCGAGCGAGTAGGTCCTCAGCATGTGCTCGAGCACGGCGTGCCCGATCGGCTCGGTGTCGAGCCAGAAGGAGTCCTCTGCGCGCAGGATGCGCAGGTCGGTGCGCAGCTTCCCCTTGTGCGAGAGGACGGTGGCGTAGCAGCCGCTGCCCGGCTCGAGCGCCTCGACGTCGTTCGAAACCTGCCCTTGGAGGAAGTCGGCGGCCTCGGAGCCGCGCACGACGAACTTCGCGCGATCGGAGCGGTCGACCAGACCGGCCGATTCGGTCACTAGCTCGTAGTCGCTGGTGGCGATCACGCCACTAGTGTACTTTTAGGCACGGCTAATCATGAAGCTAGGCCAAGGCAAACTTTCCAGGCGGCGTCTGCTGGGTGGCGCGGCGGCCGCCTCGGCGGCGCTGCCGGTGCTGCACGAGCTGATTCCGCACGAGGGTCTCCACGGGGGTGGCGCCGCCGCCGCGGCCGAGCCGCACATGCACGGAATGGGCTCGAACGGCGGCGGAGCGCACGCCGCCCACCTGGGCGCGGTCGGCACCGTCGACCCGCGCGCGAACGGGTTCGACCCCCAGGAGATCCTGCGCGACTTCGACGAGGGCCGCATGGTGAACGGCGTGCGCGAGTGGGAGCTCGTGGCCGAGGAGAAGGAGATCGAGGTGGCGCCCGGCGTGAAGTACGCGGCCTGGGCGTACAACGGGCGCGTGCCGGGGCCGACGCTGCGGGCGCGCGAGGGCGAGCGGCTTCGGATCCGCTTCACGAACGGCTCGAAGCACCCGCACACGATCCACTTCCACGGCATCCACCCGTCCTCGCAGGACGGCGTGGCGGGGCTGGGCGCGGGGAACGTCGAGCCCGGGCAGTCGACCACCTACGAGTTCGTGGCCGAGCCCTTCGGCCTGCACCTCTACCACTGCCACACGATGCCGCTTGCCGAGCACATCGCGAAGGGGCTCTACGGCGCGTTCATCATCGACCCGAAGAACGCGCGCCCGAGGGCCGACGAGCTCGTGATGGTGATGAACGGGTTCGACACCAACTTCGACCGCTCCAACGAGGTCTACGCGGTCAACACGGTCGCGTTCGACTACATGCACCGGCCGGTCCGCGTGAAGCGCGGCGAGCTGGTGCGGATCTACCTGGTGAACCTGCTCGAGTTCGACCCGCTCAACTCGTTCCACATCCACGCCAACTTCTTCGACTACTTCCCGACCGGCACGCGCCTCGAGCCGCGCGACTTCACCGAC
>DASUQG010000033.1:0-2057 GCA_036280695.1 Thermoleophilaceae bacterium | reverse complement strand
GACGACCGAGGCCTGCTGCACGAGCCGGCGCTCGAACGCGTCCAGCGAGTCGAGCCGCGCCGCCAGGACCGCCTGCACTGTGTCCGGGAGCTCGGCCGCCTCGATGCTGCCCTCCTCCGCGATCCGGCGGGCCATCTCCTCCGCGAAGAGCGGGTTGCCGCCGGAGCGCTCGGCCACCGCCGGCACGACCTCGTGCCCCTGCGGCAGCAGCGCGCGCACCAGCGTGCGGCTGTGCTCGTCGCTGAGCGGGTCGAGGAACAGCTGCGTGGCGGAGCGCCGGCCGCCGCCCCAGCTCGGCCGGCGGTCGAGCAGCTCGTCGCGGGCGAGGCAGACCAGCATCAGCGGCGCGCGCACCCACTGGGCGAGGTGCTCGATGGCGTCGAGCAGGCCGTCGTCGGCCCAGTGGATGTCCTCGAAGGCGATCACGAACGGATGCCTGTTTGCGATCGCCTCGATGCCGCCGCGCAGGGCGGCGAGGAAGGACTCGCGCATGCGCTCGGGGTCGTCCTCCTCCGGCACGAGCTCGGGCGGCACGTCCACGCCGAGCAGCCGGCCTATGAGCGCGGCCTCGCGGTCCGAGGTCTTGCCGAGCCCGCCCATCAGCTCTCCGACGTAGGAGCGCAGCTTGCCCCATGCCTCCTCGGAGGAATCCGACTCGACGATGCCGCACTCCTCGCGCAGCACCTCCCCGAGCGCCCAGAACACGATGCCGCTCCCGTAGGGGAGGCAGCGGCCGGTGCGCACGGTCGGGTCGGACGGGTGCTGCCCGATGCGCGCCTCGAACTCGCGCAGCACGCGCGACTTGCCCACTCCCGCCTCGCCCACGACCGTGACCAGGTGAGACGTGCCCTCGCGCACGACGCGCTCGTAGAGGCTGTCGAGAGTGGAGAGCTCCTGCTGGCGCCCCACGAGCGGCGACTCCCGTGCCGGCGCCACGCGCCGCACCGAGTGCTCCGCTATCAACCCGACCGCCTCCCAGGCGGGCACGGGCTCGGCCTTCCCCTTCAACGTGAGCGGCTCGAGCGTCTCGTAGCGAACGGCGGCGTCGGTTGCGCGCATCGTGCGCTCGCCGACGGTCACGCTTCCGGGTCGCGCCGCGCTCTGGAGCCGGGAGGCCACGTTCACGGTGTCGCCCACGACCGTGTAGGTCTCGCCCACCGCGCCCGCGAGCACCTCGCCCGTGTTCACGCCCACGCGCAGCTCGAAGTGTGCGCCCGACGGCAGGCCGGAGTTGATCTCCTCCATCGCGTCCTGCATCCCGAGCCCGGCCCGGACCGCTCGCTCGGCGTCGTCCTCGTGCGCCACCGGCGCGCCGAACAGGGCCATCACGTTGTCTCCGATGTACTTGTCCACGGTGCCCCCGTAGCGCTCGACCTCATGGCCGAGTCGAAACAGCGCGCGGTCGACCTGTGACTTGACCTGCTCGGGGTCCATGCCCTCCGCGAAGGCGGTGTAGCCCGACAGGTCTGCGAACAGCACGGTCACCTGACGCCGTTCCTCCGGGAGGCCCGCCGGCGCCGCCGGAACTGCCGTTGCTCCGTCGAGCGCCGCGCCGCAGTTCATGCAGAAGCGCGCCTCCGCCGGCGCGGGCGTGTTGCAGCTGGGGCAGCGGCGCTCCAGCGCCGTGCCGCAGGACATGCAGAAGCGCGCACCCGCCGGATTCTCGGTGCCGCAGGCTGCGCAATTCATGCAATTGAGCCTACGGCACCCGCCCCGAGTCGCGGTAGACCTCGGCCAGCTCCGCAAGCAGGCTCTCGTCCACGAGCGTAAGGTCGCGGCCGTCCAGTTCCACGACCGCTCCGGGGTGGGGCGGGTACCAGAACGCGCGCAGCTTGCGATCGAGGTCGTCGCCCGGCTGCACCCGGCGCAGCCGCTCGAACTCCTCGCGGTCCACGTAGCGCCCGGCTCCCTGAGGCGTGCGCGGCAGCTCACCACCTGCAATTGCCTTCTCCATCACCCGCTGGAACAGGCCGAGCAGGCGGTCCTGGCTCTCCAGGTCGAGCGAGAACGCCGTCGCCGAGTCCGGGTCCATGGGAAAGCGCTCGACCTCCACGAGG
>DASUQG010000032.1:0-6945 GCA_036280695.1 Thermoleophilaceae bacterium | reverse complement strand
CCGAGGAACTCCTGCGCGCCGGGCACGGCGTTCTGCTCGCGCACCAGCACGCCGTCCATGTCCATCAGCCATGAGCGGATCTCGCGGCGGGTCATGTCGCGTAATTCTCGCTGCCCATCACGTGCAGAGATATGTACGGCTCGTTGCCGACGACCCAACTGTCGTGCCCGGGCGGCACGTAGAAGAGGTCGCCGGGCTCCATGATGCGCTCCTCGCCATCGTCCATCTTCACGGCCGCGCGGCCGCTGATCACGAGCCCCACGTGCTCGACCATGCACGAATCGGCGCCCGCCGGCGCGCCGACGTGCTCGGACCATTTCCAGCCCGGCTCGTAGGTGGCGCGCCCGATGGTCATCGGCCCGACCGAGTAGAGCTCGAAGCGACCACGGTCGAACGTGCGCGTCTCGGTCGGGCTGTCGAGGTTCAGAAGCGTGAGGTCCATGGGGGAGAGTCTTTCGCTTTTGCGCCTTGTCCTCCCATGGAGGCGCTCGACGACCTTGCGGTCGCGCTGCGCGGGCGGCTGATCGAGCGGGCGCGCTCGGGAGAGAGCGGCACGGCGGGGCTCGACTCGGAGGTGCGCGCGCTCGTGGAGCGCGAGGCCGGCGCTCTGCCGGACGCCGAGCGCGAGGCGCTATGCCGGCGGGTGCTGCTGCTCGCCACCGGGCTCGGTCCGCTCGAGCCGCTGCTGTCCGACCCTGCGGTGGACGAGGTGATGGTGAACGGGCCGGACGCGGTGTACGTGGAGCGCCGCGGGCGCGTGGAGCGCACCGACGTGCGCTTCGGCTCCGAGGCCGACCTGATGCACGCGATCGAGCGCATCCTCGCGCCGCTCGGGCGCCGGGTGGACGAGGCATCGCCGCTCTGCGACGCGCGGCTCGCGGACGGCTCGCGGGTGAACGTGGTGATCCCGCCGCTGTCGCTGACCGGGCCGTGCCTGACCGTGCGGCGCTTCGGGCGCGAGGGCTTCTCGCTGCGAGAGCTCGTGGCCGGCGGCACGCTGCCGGGGGAGCTGGCGGAGCTGCTCGCGCTGTGCGTGGCGGTGCGGGCGTCGGTGCTTGTGAGCGGCGGCACGGGCTCCGGCAAGACGACCACGCTGAACGCGCTCTCCGGTGCGATCCCGGGGGAGGAGCGGATCGTGACGATCGAGGACGCCGCCGAGCTGCGGCTGCGCCAGCGCCACGTGATCCGACTCGAGGCACGGCCGGCGAACCTGGAGGGGCGCGGAGAGGTCACGATCAGGCAGCTGGTGGTGAACGCGCTGCGGATGCGGCCCGACCGCATCGTGGTCGGGGAGGTGCGCGGCGCGGAGGCGCTGGACATGCTCCAGGCGCTCAACACGGGCCACGACGGCTCACTCACGACCGTGCACGCGAACTCGCCGGCCGACGCGCTGCGCCGCGTCGAGACGCTCGCGCTGATGGCGGGGGTGGGGTTGCCGCACGCGGCCGTCAGGGACCAGGTGGCGAGCGCGCTTGACGTGGTGGTGCACCAGGCGCGGCTGCCGGACGGGTCGCGGGTGCTCGAGTCGGTCACGGAGGTGCTGCGCGTGGCGGGTGGCGTGGGGACACGCGAGCTCTGGGCGCGCGGCGGCCGGCTGCGCCTCCCCGGGTCGGGCCAGCTGGCGGCGCGCCTGGATCGGCTGCGCGCGGGAGGGGCGAGCGTGCGCCGGCCGGCGGCTGTCGCTGAGGCGGATCCTCCGTGAGCGCGGCGGTGGCGCTCGCATTCCTCGCTGCCGCGGCCGCCGGCGCCGCGCTGGTCGAGCTCGGCGGGCTCCTGCTTGCCCGCGTCGCCACTCGCGCGCCGCGCTGGGCGCGCGCGGGCGTGGGGCTCGTCGACGTGCTCGTTCGCGTCGGGCGCGAGGGCCGCGATCCGGGCGCAGCGGAGCGGCGGCGGTTGCTGCTGGCGGTGTCGGCCGCGGCGTTCGCGGCCGGCGCGATCGCGGTCGGGCCGGGGGCCGGGCTGGCGCTCAGCGCCGCGGGTCCGTGGGCGCTCGCGCGGCTGCTGCGCGCGCGTCGCGAGCGCTACCGGCGGGCGGTCGACGCAGGCGTTGCGCAGGCGGCGGTGGCGATCGCGGACGCCATCGGAGGCGGGCGCTCGCTGCGGGCCGCGCTCGGCGAGGCCGCAGGCGGGGTCGACGGCGCGGCCGGTCACGAGCTGCGTCGTGCCCGGGCGGAGCTCGAGGCGGGCGCCGCCACCGACGACGCCCTCGAGGCAATGCGCCTGCGCGTGCGCTCGCCGCGCATGGACACGCTCGTGGCCGCGTGCGTGCTCCAGCGCCGCGCCGGCGGAGACCTCGCCGGGCTGCTGCGCGGGAGCGCACGAGCGATGGAGGACCAGTCGCGCCTCGAGGACGAGGTGAGGTCCGCCACGGCTCAAGCCCGCTTCACGGCGATGCTGGTGGTGCTGATGCCGGTGGGTGGCGGCCTGCTCGCCGAGCTGGCGAGCCCCGGCTGGTTCGCCGGCCTCTGGAGCTCGTTCCTGACGGCTTGGCTCGTGGGCATCGCGCTCTTCCTCCAGCTCACGGCGGCGGTTCTCACTCGCCGCCTCGGGAGGGTGCGCTGGTGAGCGTGCTGCTCGCGTTCGCGGCGGGCGCGTGCGCGGCGGCCGGGCTGCTGCTTGTGATGCCCGAGCGGCGGCGCGCGGTCAGCGGCGGAGACCGCGGGCTGCGGCTTCTGCTCCTGCTCGCGTCGGCGGGGCGGGGCGTGCGCCCCACGGGTGTGCCGCGCGACCTGCGCGGCCGCATCGAGGCGGCGGGACGACCGGCGGGCCTCGGTGTTCGCGAGGCGATGGCGGCCAAGGCGGCGGGGGCGCTGCTGCTCGGTGCTGCCGCGCTGCCGCTGGCCGCGCTCGCCCCCGGGCGCCTCGGCTTTCTCATCGCACTCGCTGCGCCATTGGCCGGCTTCCTTGCACCGGACCTCTGGCTCGCACGGCTAGCGGCCGAGCGCGCTCGGCGCGTACGGCGCGAGCTGCCCGCCCTGCTGGACATCCTGCGCGTGAGCGTCGAGGCCGGCGGGTCGCTACCGGAGGCCCTGCGTTCGGTGGGGGAGCGCTCCGACGGCCCGCTCGCCCGCGAGTGGCGGGCGGTGGGGCGGGAGGTCGCGCTCGGGGTGCCTCTCGCCGCGGCCTTAACAGGCCTCGAGGAGCGCGTGCCGCTGCCCGAGGTGCACGCCCTCGTGGCCGCGCTCGAGCGGGCACGCCGCCACGGCTTGCCTTTGGCCGAAACGCTCGGCGCCCAGGCCCGCGCGGCGCGCTTCGCGCTCGCCCGCCGCATCCGCGACGACGCTGCCCGCGCGGGGCCGAAGATCCAGCTGGTCGTGGCTCTCCTGCTCGTACCGTCCGTGCTGCTGCTGGTGGCGGCGGCGCTGGCGTCCGCGCTGCTCGATGGCAGCGCGGGCGCCCTGCCGCTCTAGCAGGACACGATCAGATGGAACGAGCGGTCCGCCAGTTCGCCCGTGCTGTTCCGCGTGACCACGCGCACGCCATTCACGTTGCTGGCCGCGGAGGTCACCGCGATCTGGCCGGTCCCCGGACCGGCGGCCGATTCGTCGCCGAGCGTGGCGAAGTAGGTGCAGTTGCGCACGTCGGCGTCGAAGATCGCCTGGTACTGACCGTCGCCGGTCTTACTCGCCGAGGTGATGCCGCGACCGCGCACGAGCGCGCCGAGGTTCGAGATCACGCCGTGCCGGGCCAGACCGTCCGCCACGCCTGCGTTGTTGACCTTGCCGATTTTCGTGGCGTCGAGCTCGGCCGCGGCCAGGGAGCGCTCCTTGATCGCGCCGCCGCCGAAGCCGTTTCGCTTCGCCTCGTTGCCGCGCAGGGTGCCGTCCTTGAAGTCGCGGTTCCTGATCGAGCCGTTGACGATGTCCTCCGAGCCGATCGTCGCAGCCGCGTACGCCACTCCGCTCAGGGCGACGAAGAGCGCGAGGCAGGCGATGACCAGTGCGGGTGAGGGAATTCGTATTCGGTTCATGCATCCCCCAACAGGTGCATCACAGGCCGGTTGCGGTACGACGCCGCACTCCGCAAGCACACCACCAGAGTCCCGTTTTGCATGCAGGCTTGCGCCCATTTCAGCTCTTTGGCACGAAATAGGCGCGTTTTGCGGTGGCCTGCCCCACCGCGTCCTACGCCGCTAAAGCCGCTCTACAGAGCCAAAAATCGGCCAGCGCCGCGACCCGTGCGGGCGCCATCGGACGGAACGGTGGGGAATCGTGTTGCAGAGTGGGGAGAAGTGGGGTACGGTGGCAACACCAATCGACCGGAGTGGCGGGGCTCCTCCCACTCCGCCACTCCGGTCTGAACTCCCTGGTCATGTCAATTGGCATTTCGCGGCCACTTCGAGCACTCGTTGGATGCGAAGAACCGGCTCAGCATTCCGGCCCGGTTCCGGACGGCCTTCGCCAATGGAACCGTTCTCGCCAAGGACCCGGAGCCCTGCGTCGCGGTGTGGACTCCCGAGACCCACGAGGCGATCATCGAGCGCGCGCTCGGCGGACTGAATCCGATGGGCTCGGAGTACCGCAAGCTCTCGCGCTTCTACCAGGGGAACTCCTTCGAGATCGAGCTCGACGCGAGCGGGCGCGTGACGCTGCCGCCGCCGCTCCTCACGCACACCGGGATCGAGAAGGAGGTCGTCGTGGTGGGCGTGGGCGATCACCTCGAGGTCTGGTCGAAGGAGCGCTGGCAGGAGCAGCAGGAGGCCCTGGACGCCGAGATCGGGGAGGTGACGGAGCGCCTTGGCCATCCTTCTTGACATGAACCGCGTGCACGTCCCCGTCCTGGCAGGTGAGCTGATCGAGCTCACCGCGCCCGCGGCTGGCGAGACGGTCGTCGACTGCACCTTCGGCGCGGGCGGCCACGCGCGCCTGATCGCGGATCGGATCGGCGCGTCCGGCACGCTCGTCTGCATCGACCGCGACCCCGCGGCGGAGGAGCATTTCGAGGAGCTGGCGCGCGAGGTGGCGTGCGAGACCCGCTTCCTGCGGATGGACTACGCGGACGGGCTAGCGCTGCTGCGCGAGGAGGGGCTGTCCGCGGACATCGTCTACCTCGACCTCGGGATCTCGTCGATGCAGGTCGACGCCCGCGAGCGCGGCTTCTCCTACTCCTACGACGCGCCGCTCGACATGCGGATGGACCCGGGCCAGCAGCTCGACGCGCGCGAGATCGTGAACACCTGGGACGAGCGTCGGCTCGCCCAGCTGTTCCGCCGCCTCGGCGAGGATCCGAATTCGAAGCGGATCGCGCGCGAGATCGTGCGCCGGCGCGAGCGGGCGCCGATCGAGACCACCGGCGAGCTCGTCGCGGCTATCGAGGGCGCGCTGCCGGCCGCCGTGCGGCGCAGCTTCGGCGGCGGCAGCCCGGCGAAGCGCGTCTTCCAGGCGATCCGGATCGCCGTGAACTCCGAGCTCGACTCCCTCGACCGCGCGCTTCCGCTCGCCTGGGAGCTGCTGCGCGAGAACGGCCGCCTGGCCGCGATCTCCTTCCACTCGCTCGAGGACCGGCGCGTGAAGCGCTTCCTCGCCGAGCGGGCGCGCGGCTGCGTATGCCCGCCCGACTTCCCCGTGTGCGTCTGCGGGCGGGAGCCCGAGGCCGACCTGCTGAGCGGCCGCGCCGTGATGCCCACAGCCGGCGAGATCGCCGACAACCCGCGTGCCAAGTCGAGCCGCCTGCGCGCGGCCCGCAAGCTGCGGGAGGCCGCCTGATGGCCCGCGCAGCGGCAGCGGCGGCGCCACGCGCCCCGCGCCGCACTTCCGCGTCGGCCGCCGCGCCCGCGCGTCACACAACGCGCCGGCGCGCGACCTCGCAGCGCCGCGCACCGGCGCCGCGGCGCGTGTCGGGAGCCGCCGCGCCCCCCGTCGCGCTTCCCGTCCGCGTCCTGAACGCGCCCTTCGCGCGCGCCGCCCGAGCGCGGACCGGCAGCCTGCTCGACGCGCTCCTGTCCGGCCGCGGCTGGATCGCCCTGGTGTTCGTGCTGCTCGCCGGGATCGTGTTCTTCAACGTCGACCTGCTCCAGATGAACCGCGACATCGCGCGCAACGCCGACAAGATCTCGGCCCTCAAGCGCGAGAACGCGCGTCTGCTCCTCGACGAGGCAAGGCTCGCCTCCAGCGAGCGCATCCAGGAGGCGGCGGCCGAGCTCGGCTTCGTGCTGCCGGCCCCGGGCGAGGTCCGCTACCTGAAGGCGCGGCCCGCGCGGGACGCCGGCCAGGCGGTGAAGCGCATCACGGCCCCGAACCTGACCTTCGTGGCTCCGGAGCCGATCGCGCCCGAGCCCGTGGCGCCCACCGACCCGGCGGTCACGGACCCGGCGGCGACAGACCCCGCCGCGGCCGACCCGGCGGTCACGGACCCGGCCGCCACCGACCCCGCCGCCACCACCCCTCCGGCGGACCCCGCGGCCACGGCGGAGCCGGCGCCCACCACTCCCACGGCGCCGGCGGGCTAGCCCGTGCCCGCGACGCAGCGCCGCCCGCCCACCCGGCGCCGCCAGCGGGGGGCGGGGCGTCCGCCCGTGCGCCTGGTGGAGCGGCGCATCGGCCTGCTGTTCGCGCTCTTCCTGCTCCTGCTCGGGCTGGCGGCCCTGCGGGCCACCTGGCTAGGCACCGTCCGGTCGGGGTCGCTCTCCGACCGCGCGGTGAGCCAGCAGATCGAGGACATCGCCGACCCCGCCGGCCGCGGCACGATCAAGGACCGCAACGGCGTTCAGCTCGCCGTCTCCGAGGACTCCGCCACGGTGTTCGCAAACCCGTTCCTGATCAAGGACCCCGTGAAGACCGCCGCACGGCTGGCGCCGCTCCTCGGCCGCCCCGAGGACGAGCTGCTGCGCAAGCTCTCCGACAGGGAGACGGGCTTCGTCTACCTGCGCCGCAAGATGGACGCCGGTCGAGGCGACGACGTCGAGAAGCTCGAGATCGAGGGGATCGGCACGGTTACCGAGCCGAA